>NZ_JBKFDK010000093.1:0-217 GCF_046452435.1 Motilimonas thetidivivens | reverse complement strand
ATAAAGGTACTCATGAGTTTGCCCACATCAACACCAGTTTATCGGCCAGTAGGTTCACTGCCAACACGCAGTTGGCTTGCTTTACTTGCGTTAAATGCGTGTAACGAGCGGTGGTATTCAAGCTGGCATGACCGAGCAGGGCTTGCAATGAGCGCAAATCTAAGCCTTGCTCAAGCAAATGGGTGGCATAACAATGGCGTAATGAATGGGGGCTAAT
>NZ_JBKFDK010000092.1:0-229 GCF_046452435.1 Motilimonas thetidivivens | reverse complement strand
TAAGTGGAATAAAAAACACCTTGCCCTTGGCACTGCCTTTATTGGCCTGTGTATATGGGCGCTGAGCAAAGACGGCTCAAAGCCGCCGCCAGACCCGTTAGCCCCATACGCTAAAGATATAGCGCTGTATGATTCGCTAAAGCCCGTACCGCAATCGCAGGTAATATTACCACCGCCCGTTATCGACAGCCAAAACGAGCATAACGGCACCTTAGACATCACTAACGTT
>NZ_JBKFDK010000091.1:0-246 GCF_046452435.1 Motilimonas thetidivivens | reverse complement strand
GGTAATCCTCCCATTTATAACTGCATCTTTTAGTAGAATTTAAGCTGCAATCTTCAGTGGTGGATGACCTCCATTCGCTGTGTGTGGCCGTTCATGATTGTAAAACCAAAGCCATTGTGTTGTCCGCGCTTGAACTTCTTCAAGGCTATCAAATAAATATTTGCTCACCAATCCGAATCTCATCGTGCGGTTAAATCGTTCAATGTAAGCATTTTGTTGTGGGTTACCTGGCTGGATATAGTCTAT
>NZ_JBKFDK010000090.1:0-293 GCF_046452435.1 Motilimonas thetidivivens | reverse complement strand
CTGACGGATCCCCTCATAATTTAAGCATCGCTGTTTGATGGATCACCCGTATATATTCGCAGATTGCCCACTGTATATCCGCGCTCCTTCTTCGGTGATCCCTCCGCCTTAGCACCTCTTTTGCAAGCCGTGTTATCGACAAAACGTGACGTGTTTTGATGGTGTTGGCTTGAAACTGATATTGCCACTTTTGCTGCCTAGCAATGAGCCCAATGCACCAAAGCACAACCTCAGCCAACAGGCTGATGAGTAGCAAAATATCCAATCGTTTCGTACTGCGACTCCTGCAATGG
>NZ_JBKFDK010000089.1:0-293 GCF_046452435.1 Motilimonas thetidivivens | reverse complement strand
CGATGCCCTTAGGCATAAGCGCTTTCGAGCCAATGACATCAAACGTGTCTTTATTCCCAAAGCAAATGGCAAACAGAGACCGCTGGGCTTGCCCACGGTGGATGATAAATTGGTGCAACAAGGCGTGAGTCAGATATTGCAAAGTATCTGGGAAGCGGACTTTCTGCCCAATAGCTATGGCTACCGACCGAATAAAAGCGCCCATCAAGCGGTGCACAGTTTAGCGTTGAATCTTCAGTTTAAAGGATACGGTTACATTGTGGAGGCCGATATCAAAGGCTTCTTCAACAACC
>NZ_JBKFDK010000088.1:0-318 GCF_046452435.1 Motilimonas thetidivivens | reverse complement strand
CCAGGGCTGCCATTATACCAGTAAAACTTATCGCCAATTGCTTTGGCGGTTTGGTATAAAGCAAAGTTTAAGTCGCCGAGGTAACTGCCACGACAATGCCCCCACTGAACGTTTTTTCAGAAGTTTTAAAACCGAGTGGATGCCAAGGTCAGGTTATCAGTCATTTGCAGCGGGTGTTGAAGCGATTAACAATTACATTACCGGTTATTTCAATCGGTACAGGCCTCACCAGTTTAACAAGGGGCTATCGCCACAAAAGGCTGAAGCAGAATACTTCAAAACTTATAACGAGGTGGCCAGTTTTAGTTGACCACTACA
>NZ_JBKFDK010000087.1:0-340 GCF_046452435.1 Motilimonas thetidivivens | reverse complement strand
GGCTTGTTTATTGAGCTGACCCCAGCTTTGATACAGGCAATCTTCCCTTAGTAATCCGTATAAGTTCTGAAACCTGTGTTTGGGGTGGCGCTGTGATTTAAATGTGATCGCGTTTAGTTCGGTTATCATAGTGAATCCAGCCCTACATTGTCCGGCCTATGTGTCTGCTAAAGCACTTCACCTATCTTGTTCGCTGAAAAAAAATCAGCTCCGCCATAGGCGCAACACTCGATACGGGTGGTGAGTTAAACCTTACCCGACAGGGACTTGCACCCTGCAAGATGCATCAAGCTTCGCTTGACGCACTAACGCCTGCTGCAGCGGCAGACAAAATTGGCGG
>NZ_JBKFDK010000086.1:0-342 GCF_046452435.1 Motilimonas thetidivivens | reverse complement strand
TTGACCATGACTGGCTGATGAAGATGCTCAAGCAACGCATTGATGACAACGCCATGCTGAGCTTAATCAGCCAATGGCTTAAAGCCCGCATAAAGTCACCCGAAGGGGAGTTTGAACACCCGAAAAGCGGTACGCCGCAAGGGGGCATCATTAGCCCAGTACTGGCGAACATCTACCTGCATTACGCACTCGACTTATGGTTTGAAAAGAAAGTAAAACCGCGAATGCGTGGCCGCGCGATGCTCATCCGGTACGCCGATGATTTTGTGTGTGCGTTTCAATACGCCAACGATGCGGAGCGATTTTATGAGGTACTGCCAAAACGACTCATGAAATTTAACC
>NZ_JBKFDK010000085.1:0-343 GCF_046452435.1 Motilimonas thetidivivens | reverse complement strand
AATTACCGACAATGAAAGAAGATAACTGTAGTGATAAAAGGGCCAATCCAAGTAAAGCTTCAAACATGTACTGCTTAAAGAAACGATTAACAAACCACACAATAACGGGGTAAATGATATAAAACTGCCACTCAACGGCTAAACTCCAAGTATGTAGCAGTGGTTTATAGATACTGGCATCTGCGACATAACTATCTTCAGAGTAGAAGTAGTAGTTTGAACCGAAGTACAAGGCTGACTTTAATGAGTCAGCGTAAGTGATTAAGTCACTAGGAAGTAATACAAAGTATGCAATGACGGAGGTGACTACCAGCATTGTCACTAAAGCAGGAATAATTCGCTT
>NZ_JBKFDK010000084.1:0-345 GCF_046452435.1 Motilimonas thetidivivens | reverse complement strand
AGTTGGCGCAAAGTCGCTCCCATCAAGTTCGCCGTCATGATCACTATCTGCAAGATGTGGATTGGTGCCAGTTAAAAACTCTTGTAAGTTAGTTAAGCCGTCAGCATCAAAGTCATCCTTGGCATCCAGAGGCATTGAGTCACTTAGGCCATATTGCATTTCCCACTCTTGGGGAAGGCCATCTCTGTCGTTATCAAAGCTATAGCGTGAATTTAGCGGAGCAGAGTCGATATAGTCAGGTGCGCCATCACGATCTGAATCAGGATCATTAGGATCTGTACCTAATCGGTATTCATCCCAAGCGGTAAGCCCATCACCATCTTGATCACTCGTTGCATCAAAGGG
>NZ_JBKFDK010000083.1:0-345 GCF_046452435.1 Motilimonas thetidivivens | reverse complement strand
GGTTGGCGCAAAGTCGGTGCCATCAAGTTCGCCGTCATGATCACTATCTGCAAGATGTGGATTGGTGCCAGCTAAAAACTCTTGTAAGTTAGTTAAGCCGTCAGCATCAAAGTCATCCTTGGCATCCAGAGGCATTGAGTCACTTAGACCATATTGCATTTCCCATTCTTGGGGAAGGCCATCTCTGTCGTTATCAAAGCTATAGCGTGAATTTAGCGGAGCAGAGTCGATATAGTCAGGTGCGCCATCACGATCTGAATCAGGGGCATTAGGATCTGTACCTAATCGGTATTCATCCCAAGCGGTAAGCCCATCACCATCTTGATCACTCGTTGCATCAAAGGA
>NZ_JBKFDK010000082.1:0-348 GCF_046452435.1 Motilimonas thetidivivens | reverse complement strand
AATTGAATTTCTTCAGTCGTTTCGGCAACACCTCGTAAAATCGCTCCGCATCGTTGGCGTATTGAAACGCGCACACAAAATCATCGGCGTACCGGATCAACATCGCGCGGCCACGCATTCGCGGTTTTACTTTCTTTTCAAACCATAAATCGAGTGCGTAGTGCAGGTAGATGTTCGCCAGTACTGGGCTAATGATGCCCCCTTGCGGCGTACCACTTTTCGGGTGTTCAAAACCCCCTTCAGGTGATTTTATGCGGGCTTTAAGCCATTGGCTGATTAAGCTCAGCATGGCGTTGTCATCAATGCGTTGCTTGAGCATCTTCATCAGCCAGACATGGTCAAGGTTGT
>NZ_JBKFDK010000081.1:0-375 GCF_046452435.1 Motilimonas thetidivivens | reverse complement strand
TTGTTGAACGAAGCCGCTGCGCGGCGGAGTTTGGTTGTTCTTTCATACTCAAGTAACCCCTGTCACTTTGATCGGGCTTGCTGGAGTAAAAATCATGAACACCCACGACCAACAACGCTTTGAATTTCTTTATCAACAACATCTTACCAACTTAACTTTACAGGGCAAGCGGCCTGCTACCATTGATGCCTATTCTCGTGCAGTGCGTCGCCTTTCTGCGTTTTTTGATCGCTCACCCGACACCATGACAACGGCAGATTTAAAGCAATATTTTGCCAGTTTGATAGCCACTCACTCTTGGAGCACGGTGAAGCTCGATCGCAATGGCTTGCAGTTTTTCTATCGCTATACCCTCGACCGCCAGTGGGAGTGGCT
>NZ_JBKFDK010000080.1:0-377 GCF_046452435.1 Motilimonas thetidivivens | reverse complement strand
TGGGAAAAAGCCAATCACCTCAATGAGCTTGATGCCAATGATGCAGGGGCAGATTTTGATAATGATGGTCTAACCAACCTTGAAGAATTCCAACAAGGAACAAACCCTCATCACCCTGACAGTGATATGGATGGCGCCCTTGATGGCGAGGATTTTGCACCAACCAATGCTCAATACAGCCAAGACCAAGACCGTGACGGGCTGCCAAGAAAATGGGAGCTGCAATATAACTTCTACGATCAAAACCCAACCGATGCATTTATCGACAATGACAATGACGGTTTAACGAATCTGGCAGAGTTTACTCTGGGTACTCATCCTCATGATGCAGATACCGACCGAGATGGTGTCCTTGATGGCGATGACATACTGCCACT
>NZ_JBKFDK010000079.1:0-387 GCF_046452435.1 Motilimonas thetidivivens | reverse complement strand
GGGCTTTCTTTATCGCTAAAAAAAGCCAAAGTTAAATTGCTTAAACTTAACTTTGGCCTATCTTGGCCGAACATGAAGATTTGGTGGAGCTAAGCGGGATCGAACCGCTGACCTCCTGCGTGCAAGGCAGGCGCTCTCCCAGCTGAGCTATAGCCCCAAATATCTTCTAAAACATCGAACCCTAAACCATCTGGGAGGATGGCATAGTGGCCAAATCAAGCAAGACAAGGCATTAAGTAAGGAAGTTTAGCAAGCTAAACGACGAACTTAATAACGCAGTATTGCGAAGATTTGGTGGGTCTGAGTAGATTTGAACTACCGACCTCACCCTTATCAGGGGTGCGCTCTAACCAACTGAGCTACAGACCCGATGTTTTTACCCAATAT
>NZ_JBKFDK010000078.1:0-400 GCF_046452435.1 Motilimonas thetidivivens | reverse complement strand
CAACATTGTCAAACCACCGCAAGTGAAGCGCTTGCCGGATATTTTAACTCCACTGCAAGTCGGATTGCTGATTTCCATGACGGTTAAGTGTCGCTATCAGGTGTTCTTTTTGGTGCTGTACACCCTTGGGTTGCGCTTAAGTGAAGGGCTTAATTTGACGGTCGCCGATATCGACAGCGCATCAATGCAAGTGCATATTCGTGAAGGCAAAGGCGGCAAAGACAGATTTGTGCCATTGCCATCGCGCACGCTTGTCGCATTGCGCGGCTATTGGGCCACACATCGTCATCCGCGATTATTGTTCCCGAAGATGGGGCCTGAGAGTGATAGCCCGATGGATAAAGGCAGCGTGCAAAAAGCGATGCAGCGGGTGTTGGCAGATTGCAATATAAAACAACAT
>NZ_JBKFDK010000077.1:0-400 GCF_046452435.1 Motilimonas thetidivivens | reverse complement strand
TAACATTGTCAAACCACCGCAAGTGAAGCGCTTGCCGGATATTTTAACTCCACTGCAAGTCGGCCTACTGATTTCCATGACGGTTAAGTGTCGCTATCAGGTGTTCTTTTTGGTGCTGTACACCCTTGGGTTGCGCTTAAGTGAAGGGCTTAATTTGACGGTCGCCGATATCGACAGCACATCAATGCAAGTGCATATCCGTGAAGGCAAAGGCGGCAAAGACAGATTTGTGCCATTGCCATCGCGCACGCTTGTCGCATTGCGTGGCTATTGGGCCACACATCGCCATCCGCGATTATTGTTCCCGAAGATGGGGCCTGAGAGTGATAGCCCGATGGATAAAGGCAGCGTGCAAAAAGCGATGCAGCGGGTGTTGGTAGATTGCAGTATAAAACAACAC
>NZ_JBKFDK010000076.1:0-403 GCF_046452435.1 Motilimonas thetidivivens | reverse complement strand
CTAGCGAATCCCCACAAAATATCTTTCGCTATCAAATATATAGAAACGCATCTCGTTGTGTGATCTAATTAATTTCGCCAAAAACAAACCAGATTACAACGAGATGCGTGAACTTAATATCATACACCAACAGCTACAAAATCAATGCCCTTTCATTCACAAAAAACGTCTTCAATCCCTCATCGATTCTACCCAAGCATTGCTCAACGGTGATCGCCTCACCCTCACTCAACTTGGCCGCTCCATGACGGGTAAGACATCCGCTAAGCATGCCATTAAGCGTGTTGATAGGTTGCTTGGCAATGCGCAGTTGTATCGCGAGCGCATCGCTATTTATCGTTGGCATGCGCAGCTAACTTGCAGCCTCAACCCCTTTCCATTTGTCCTTATCGACTGGGCTGAC
>NZ_JBKFDK010000075.1:0-423 GCF_046452435.1 Motilimonas thetidivivens | reverse complement strand
TGTAGTGGTACAACTATTTTGGCCACCTGATTAGAGGTGATAAGATCACCGTAACTAAGCAGGTATCAATATGTCAAAACGTACAAGATCAACTTATTCACCAGAATTCCGACTAGAAGTTGCCCAAGAAGTCGTCGATAACGGGCGCTCAGTTCGCGAGGTTGCTGAGTCATTAGAGTTAGGCAAGTCAACCGTCGATAAATGGGCAAGGCAGCTTAAAGAAGAGCGAAATGGCAACCTATCGAGTGCCATGCCGATGACACCAGACCAAGTCAAAATACGCGAACTAGAGCGTAAGATTAAACGCCTTGAAGAGGATAACACCATCCTAAAAAAGGCTTCAGCTCTCTTGATGCAGGACTCGCTCAAAGGTTCGCGTTAATAAGGGAGCTAAGCGCCTATTGGGGTGTTGAACGGCTGTGC
>NZ_JBKFDK010000074.1:0-452 GCF_046452435.1 Motilimonas thetidivivens | reverse complement strand
AGTCGAAAACGGCAATTTGTGTTTCTTGGCTTTGCCTTTTACTGGGCAAAAGATGCGAAGGGTATGCCTCGGCTCAGACGGCGAACGGGTGCTGAAAAGCACCGCGCTAGCATGAGTGAGTTTTACCAATACATCAAAGCCAAGCGGTCAAACAAGCTAAATACTTGGATGCCACAATTGAAACGCAAACTGATGGGATACCGAAATTACTTTGGCCTGCCAGACAATAGCCGCAGCCTTGATAGATTGTACAGTTATGTGCTGCACAGTTTATATAAATGGTTGAATAGGCGAAGTGGTCGGCGAAGTTATAACTGGAGTAATTTCAAGAAGATGCTAATGTATTACGCTATTGAGCGACCAAGAGTGAGTAAGCGATTTATTCACGTAGATTGGTACTAGGAGCGTGGTGATTTACACGCGTGAATATATAACTGAAGAGCCGGATGCGG
>NZ_JBKFDK010000073.1:0-453 GCF_046452435.1 Motilimonas thetidivivens | reverse complement strand
GGTGGGGCGGCAACGAGCGGATCGGTTCAGATTCGTCAACGTTGAAACGCTCGGTGACCTTAGGCTTTGAAAATAGCCCTTTGATGGTTTTAATCATATTGTTCTGCTTCTTGTTTGGTGCCGCTCTTTGTATCAAAATTGCGGCCGTAGATCAGGCCGCGAGTTAATTCAAACTCGTAATACAATACAACGGGAAAGCCGGCGGGGTTTTGGTAAGCGATGACGCCAACAAAATCGTCATAACCCGGTGAATTATTAAAATGCAGTTGTTCCGTGAGGGCATGGTTGTTAATGCCTTTATTCTCACGGCGAAACACTATTTTTTTATGGATTCTTTGGTCATGCGCATAAGGGGGGAGTGGGTCCAGCGGCTGCGAGCCGTCTTTGCTCAGCGCCCATATACACAGGCCGATAAAGGCAGCGCCAAGGGCAAGGTGTTTTTTATTGTATTTT
>NZ_JBKFDK010000072.1:0-465 GCF_046452435.1 Motilimonas thetidivivens | reverse complement strand
TAAGCCTGATAGAGGCCGATGAGGCATTGAATCGTATTTACCCCTGTTTCATTGCCGCAAAAGGCATAGGTCAGACGAGCGCCATTGCTATCCTAGCCGAGTTTGTCGTGCTTCCAATAGACATGAAAGCGAAGCAAGTGAGCCGCTATAGCGGACTCGATGTTAAGTTGAGTCTGTCAGGCACGAGTGTTAAAGGTGCATCACGTATCAGCAAAGCCGGTAATACTTATTTACGCTCAGCACTGTATATGCCCGCTATGTCAGCAGCTCAGCATGACTCAAACGCCAAGCAGTTCAAAGACAATCTAACCTCAAGAGGCAAGACCAAGCTTCAGGCGAATGTTGCTGTAATGCGAAAGTATTTAACAGGCTTGTGGGCAGTTTATAAAGAAGGTCAAGCATTTGACTCTGCAAAATTATTCAATTTTGAGAGTCAAAATGCTTGAACTTAAACAGAGTATCTAC
>NZ_JBKFDK010000071.1:0-514 GCF_046452435.1 Motilimonas thetidivivens | reverse complement strand
CTTGGCTCTTCGCCAGTAGAAATTAAAGAAGCTGAACGAGCCTTTTTCCATATCGTTCCTGATAATTGCTGTTATCAAATAACCTGAAAGTACAAAGAAAACATCAACACCAAAAAAGCCACCTTTAAATATTTGCAATCCAAAGACTTCTAAATTGGCATGATAGATAATTACAGCGATAACAGCTAAAGCTCGAAGGCCATCAAGCTCTCTACGATAAGACAACATAAACATTCACGATTAAAAAGAAATTGGCAGCATTGTACCAGCAAGGCAAGTCAACTGTCGATAAATGGGCAAGGCAGCTTAAAGAAGAGCGAAATGGCAACCTATCGAGTGCCATGCCGATGACGCCAGACCAAGTCAAAATACGCGAGCTAGAGCGTAAGATTAAACGCCTTGAAGAGGATAACACCATCCTAAAAAAGGCTTCAGCTCTCTTGATGCAGGACTCGCTCAAAGGTTCGCGTTAATAAGGGAGCTAAGCACCTATTGGGGTGTTGAACGGCTGTGT
>NZ_JBKFDK010000070.1:0-515 GCF_046452435.1 Motilimonas thetidivivens | reverse complement strand
TCGCTGTGGAACATCAAGCCCTTTGGCTTGCCTCTACTCTCATAAGCCATCCTCAATGCTTTCTTTGTTAGCTCGCTATCTGGGCTTTTTGAGGTTGCCCAGCCAACAACGCGTCTTGCAAACAAGTCAATCACAACGGCTAAATATAGCCATCTCGAGCCAGTCCAAACATACGTCACATCGCCCGTCCAAACCCGATTTGGAGCGTCTGGTTTGAAGTTCCGGTCTAGCAAATTCGGAATACTTAAGTGCTCTTTTTCAGCCTTAGCATAACGATGACTAGGGATTTGCCTGCTGACGAGACCCTTCTCCTTCATCAGCTTGCGAATCAACCACCGACTAGCTTTGAAGCCTGAATCAGCGAGCAATACCTGCAACGTCCTTTGACCTGCCGAACCACAACTTTTACCAAACCAGCGCTTCAGCTCAGAGATGAGTTTCAGCCTTTTGGGGTCTAACTCATGACGACGCTCGACCCAATAACGATAGCTACTACGATTGACCTTAAATGCCTT
>NZ_JBKFDK010000069.1:0-518 GCF_046452435.1 Motilimonas thetidivivens | reverse complement strand
GCGTTATGTGTGAGTTATGATAGATAGATCTGCTCGTAATTCATTGTGTGAACTAATTCGTGGATTAGCCTCGGGCTTAATTACGAATGATGAATTTGAAGACAATATCCCCAATAGCAATGATATTGCAATCATGGAAGTATGGAGCCAAGGAGCATGGTTGCTATATGATGATTTACGAGAGTATAAATTAGCAGGGAAAGATGCTCTGACCAAGGAAGATAAATCAATGGTCGCACGATGGATACTTTTCCTTAAATCAGATAACGAATATATTTGGCCGAATGTAGAGTTCAAAAAAAGATTTCTTCATGCCATATCCTTTGGCAAATTTGGCCAAAGTACATTAGAGGCATGGAAAGAAGTTGGTGATATTTATTACTGGCCATTTATTAGCTCAAGTCAGTTAGCTTCTGCAAAAAAAGAGGTTGGTTATCTTGGCATACAAAACACATAACAAGTGCAGGCAACGGACAGCCAAAAGTGTCACTTGTTTTGCCAAAAAACCGGCAAAACAA
>NZ_JBKFDK010000068.1:0-524 GCF_046452435.1 Motilimonas thetidivivens | reverse complement strand
GCAGGCTACTGCGATTTAGGCTTCATTTGCGAAACTAACAGAATGAAAACACCAACCATTATTGCAATATCTGCTACATTAAAAATACCTGTTCGGATTGCACCTACACCGACATTTAAGAAATCTATAACTGCACCATTATTCACAACACGATCATAAAAATTACTGACGCCTCCAGAAAAAACTAAAGACAGCGCGAATAATGAATGCATTGATTGTTTAGAGTTAGTAATCAAATACCACAACAAACCAGCTAAGAATATTCCAATTACAACAACGAACACCCAAAATCGTGTTTGCTCAGATAGGTTGTTCCCTAAACCAAGGAACGCACCAATATTTTCAGTATACCCAACTCTCAATAAGTCGAAGAAGTAACTATCCATTTTTTCTTTGGGAAGATATTGGGTAGCAAATAATTTAGTAGTTTGATCACAACCAATAAGTAAAAATGATACTAAAGATGTAATAAGTGTTCTCGCCCAAATTTTCATAATGATACAAAACTCCATGCCTGCTAACGC
>NZ_JBKFDK010000067.1:0-543 GCF_046452435.1 Motilimonas thetidivivens | reverse complement strand
TAACAAATAAGAATAGGTGTCGCGCAGCCGACACCCTATATTCGGTTGTTGGACAAGCCCGGAGCCTCGATAAGCTCGATTTCTTTCTTTATTAAGTAAATTACGCGATGTTGCGTTGGCCGCGCTTAGCCTGAGTGCTTTTTTCAAGGCGAGCGGGGTGGATGCAAGGGGCGATCATGTTATTGATGCCAGCCTTATCAGTTTGTTACGTCTTGCCTGTGAGTTGTTTTTTTGTCTGCTATTTCCTCTTGTTGTCGCCCTTGGCGTGGTGAATGCCATTATCCTTATTGCGTCCTTGCAGGATTACCTCAGTCGGCTGATGCCGGTGCATTTCATGGTATGTTGGCAACAGGGGCATGTGCGCTCGGGTTTAGCCAGTGGCGCTAATCCCAGTAGTAATTGCAGTAGCGGCAGTAACAAGCACTGAATTTGCTGCAAGATGGCCTTGGCGTTGCCACGTAAATACCCGTAATCGCGCGCCCGTTGTAATCCCTTGGGCAGTACGTGTTGCAGTATTAGCATCAAAAACTTAAGAGTTGGTAG
>NZ_JBKFDK010000066.1:0-548 GCF_046452435.1 Motilimonas thetidivivens | reverse complement strand
TTTTTTTTTCAGCGAACAAGATAGGTGAAGCGTACACAGAGAATTAAGTAGGCCACAGGGGATGCGTGTCCCTGAAGTGCTGGTATCGCTCCGATAAATACAGTCTGACTGACGAGGTTTGTAACGCCACTGAAGTCCAAGCAAAGCAACCGTAATGAGTGAGGTTGTGGCGAGTCAGCGGAGTTATTAAGCCGTGGCATGGTTAAAGAGATGCATCAGGAACTTGAGAGAGCCAAGGGCGTTCCGCAAGGACGCGGTAGGGAAGCTAAGCCAAAAGCAAGGCCAACGATGACCCTTTGGCAGTCAGATTAACCCATAGTAGTCCGAGACGGGAAAGCCGATCACATGGCGAAGGGGTTAACAGTTATATCACGTGTTTAGCAGACACATAGGCCGGACAATGTAGGGCTGGACTCACTATGACAACCGAACTAAATGCGATCACATTTAAATCACAGCGCCACCCCAAACACAGGTTTCAGAACTTATACGGATTGCTAAGGGAAGATTGCCTGTATCAAAGTTGGGGTCAGCTCAATAAACAAGCG
>NZ_JBKFDK010000065.1:0-570 GCF_046452435.1 Motilimonas thetidivivens | reverse complement strand
AGCTTCAAGCATTCTGGCGCGCACACTTTGGCCAGTGCAAAGGCGTTAAACAAGTAATCTTTTTTGCCTTTGTGCCACTGTTTTTTGCTGGTGTCATAGCGACCGCCGGCCACTAAGATATGCAGGTGCGGATGCAGATTACGCTGCCTACTGTGGGTGTGCAGCACTGAAGTGAAGCCTAGCGCGCCTTGGTTTTGTCTGGCAGCAAAGTCTTTGAGAATTTGCGCGCTGACTTTAAACATCAACGGGTAGAGCTGGCGAGCATGAGACTTAGCCAGTGCCCTTAACTCATAAGGCAAGGTGAAGGTAACCATAAAGTAGGTGGTGGGAAGTAGTTTACTTTGTTGGCGCCACAACCATTGCGATGCCGTTTGCTGTTGGCATTGCGGACAAAAGCGATGGCCGCAGGATAACGGGGTGGAGTCATGATGTGGGCAATGACGACATTGCCACTTGGCGCTGCCTTGCTGCTGGGTTTGACAGCGCAGCATGGCATGAATGGCGCGGCGCATGTCGTTGCTGAGTGGGTAATGCTGGCGCAGTGCATCCTGATGTTGGCGCAGCAATTCA
>NZ_JBKFDK010000064.1:0-571 GCF_046452435.1 Motilimonas thetidivivens | reverse complement strand
CGAATTGCTGCGCCAACATCAGGATGCACTGCGCCAGCAATACAATCTCAACAACGACATGCGCCGCGCCATTCATGCCATGCTGCGCTGTCAAACCCAGCAACAAGGCAGTGCCAAGTGGCAATGTCGTCATTGCCCACATCATGACTCAACCCCGTTATCCTGCGGCCATCGCTTTTGCCCGCAATGCCAACAGCAAACGGCATCGCAATGGTTGTGGCGCCAGCAAAGCAAGCTACTGCCCACCACCTACTTTATGGTCACCTTCACCTTACCTTATGAGCTAAGAGCTCTGGCTAAGTCTCATGCTCACCAGCTCTACCCGATTATGTTTAAGGTCAGCGCGCAAATCCTCAAAGACTTTGCTGCCAGACAAAACCAAGGCGCGCTAGGCTTTACCTCGGTGCTTCACACCCACAGCCGACAGCGTAATCTGCATCCTCACATTCACATCTTGGTGGCTGGCGGGCGTTACGATGAACAGAAAAAACAATGGCATAAAGGCAGCAAAAAGTACCTGTTTAACGCCTTTGCACTGGCCAAGGTGTGGCGCGCCAGAATGCTCGACGCC
>NZ_JBKFDK010000063.1:0-620 GCF_046452435.1 Motilimonas thetidivivens | reverse complement strand
GTGCGTGAACAGCTGCGAATGATGACATTACGCGCATCCATTGCCGTCAATGGTCGCAGTGTTGTTTTGTATGAACGTACCTTTGAATTCAAGCATTACAACTCTCCTCGCAGCCATCAACGTTTCTTGGATGAATTAAAACAAGTGATGCCACCCAGTTGCACGCCCATTCTGATCACCGATGCCGGTTACCGAAATACTTGGTTTCGCCAAGTTGAAGCACTTGGTTGGTATTGGCTTGGCCGTTTACGCGGTGAGGTGGGTGTAAAGCTAGCCAAGCAAGGCTGGCTATCGAATAAAAGCTTTTTCACCAAAGCGAATACACAGCCTCAGCACCTCGGACCTGCTGTCATCGCAAAGAAGAGTCCTCTTGCATGCCAGCTTTATTTGTACAAAGGGGCTGATAAGAAACGCAAAGGTAAGAGGCATCGCCGAACGGGTCAAAAGCATTCTGCTCAACACTTATATCAACGTTCAGCGAAAGAGCCTTGGATGCTTGCCACCAACTTGCCTCCCGCCATGTTTACAGCAAAACAAGTCGTTAAACTCTACGCCAAACGGATGCAAATCGAAGAATCATTTCGGGACTTAAAAAGCCCTGCTTATGGCTTTGGCTTACG
>NZ_JBKFDK010000062.1:0-735 GCF_046452435.1 Motilimonas thetidivivens | reverse complement strand
TATTTTAGTTCGTGGCAATGCTTTCAAGGTTTTTATAGTAATCAGCAATAGAGTCCACATAGTTTTTCGCCTCTTGCTTTTTCTTCGTAAGAACTGCATGTGAAAATCTATTTGTATCGAATCGAATGTAATTTCCAGCTAAATCATACATATTTATCTCAAATATGCTTAACAAGCCAGTGATGTTATTTGCGATATGATCTTGTATTTCTCGAATACTTGAATTAAAAGATCGAAGTGTATTGGTATGCCAAAAGTCTCTAATATTTGCTAAGGACTGCATCACATCAGAGTCTATAGCAAATGCCAGCTCACTGTACTCATGGAAAATATAGGTAAATATAGAAGAGTACTCATGAAGATACGATCTCACTAAACTTAAGTCGGCATCACTATACTCAGAACTAGCATAGCTTTGGTACAAGTTATCTCGATAGTTTCTTACTTCTATTTGAGTGTAGTTTTTAGTTTGGCTAGTCGTAGAGTCAAATCGGTCATGGTGGTCTAAACAAAGCCAGACTAAATTTTCGAAACGATTGTCAGCATGATTGCCATTTATATGGGCAATTTGACCTGAGCGCTCACTCATGTTTCCATCAACTCCCACACACAATGCACACCTGCGTCTACATTTTATTAAAACATCAGCTTGAACTGTGGGTGGAATACTTTTTCTTGCCATTACCTTACTTCCTTATTTGATGATGGATACTTGCGACTTAGAGAAGCAAAATA
>NZ_JBKFDK010000061.1:0-779 GCF_046452435.1 Motilimonas thetidivivens | reverse complement strand
GCTCCTTGTATGTTGTAACCAAACATATTTACTATTAAATCAGTTCCGGGGAAGCCGCCCGCTCCTTGAAGCAGAATCTATTCTGACTTCGTTTGTAGAGGGGCTCCCCACCTCATTGTTCAGCTCGAAGAGTATCATGAAGCTAGTACTAGACTTCGCATCACAAGGTCGAGCGACATTAAGTGCGAGGTTGGGGAACCGGAAATAGTTTATCTCATTTTAAGTTTGGAGTCTGCTTGTGAAAATTGTTGCTGGTATTGATGTTAGTGCTAAATCCTTTGATTTATCTATTCGTAGCCAAGGGAAATCTGGTAAGGCACAATCGTTCAAGCAAGAGCATTCAGACTTTGAAAGAGTTGAAAAAATACTGCGTAAGAACAAGGTTGAGTTGGTGGTGATGGAAGCCACTGGGATATATTACTTGGACCTCGCTGTGCACTTAGTGAACGCGGGTCTCAACATAGCAGTTATTAACCCGCTTAGTGCTAAACGCTTTGCAGAACTCAAGCTATCACAGGTTAAGACGGATGCCGCGGATGCAGCCTTGCTCGCTGAATACGCCCAGGTTATGAATCCGCCTATTTGGATCCCCCCTAAGCCAGAGTACATGGCGCTGAAAGACATTGGTCGACAAATTAACCGACTGACCAAAGATAAAGTAAAAGCGAAAAATCGCTTACATGCACTACAGTCAAAAACGAGCCCGCTCATCTTAATAGAAGACTTGAGAGACAGTATCGAGGTTTATGAAAAACGTATTGTAAGATTGACGCAAGCCG
>NZ_JBKFDK010000060.1:0-908 GCF_046452435.1 Motilimonas thetidivivens | reverse complement strand
GTGACACTTTTGTCTGCCGCTGCAGCAGGCGTTAGCTTACCGGTGGTAATATGAGTTCAAATGACTACATCAAGAATATTCGCAGTAAAATAGGTAACTCCACTTTAATGATTCCGAGTGTTGCCGCTGTCATTTTCAACGATAATAATGAAATTATGCTTCAAGAAAAAAGTAATGAGCCTTGGAGCCTTCCTGCTGGTATGATCGATCCTGGTGAATCCCCTAGAGAGGCAATTATAAGGGAAGTTCGAGAAGAAACGGGCTTAATGGTAAAACCAACTAAAGTTTTAGGTGTTTTTGGTGGCAAAGAGTTTTCTTATACATACCCTAATGGCCATCAAGTTGAATACACCATTATATTGATGTTATGTGAGAAAGTTAGTGAAGAAACAAGTAGCGAGCCTCTCGACAGTGAAACTGTTTCTCTAAAATATTTTTCTAAAGAATCAATGCCACAACTCGCACTTCCTTACCCTCTTGAAGTACTATTTAATGAAGTATCCGATTCACTTATCAAATAAAGCTAACAAGGCATTTAAACGGAACAAAAACAGTGGGTTACGTTTCGCTTCGCTACACTTTTTAACACACTATTTTTGTCCGCTTAATGCGGCGCTGACGGATCCCCTCATAATTTAAGCATCGCTGTTTGATGGATCTCTCGTATATATTCGCAGATTGCCCACTGTATATCCGCGCTACTTCTTCGGTGATCCCTCCGCCTTAGCACCTCTTTTGCAAGCCGTGTTATCGACAAAACGTGACGTGTTTTGATGGTGTTGGCTTGAAACTGATATTGCCACTTTTGCTGCCTCGCAATGAGCCCAATGCACCAAAGCACAACCTCTGCCAACAGGCTGATGAGTAGCAAAATATCCAATCGTTTCGTGCTGCGACTCCGGCAATGA
>NZ_JBKFDK010000059.1:0-923 GCF_046452435.1 Motilimonas thetidivivens | reverse complement strand
TGGCCGTTTAAAAGAAGACATATTAAGCCCACCCGTCAAACACGTACGCCTAACTGATGAAGACTCTGACGGCACTTGGGCCTATAAAGTGGCCGCAATCAACGACACCTATATGGACTTTCGGCACATAGGTACCACGCAACGGGGATTAGCATTCGGTATGTACGTCTTTTTGTGCGTTCCTGCTTTTCTTTTACTGGTAGCTATCAGAAAGTTTGATTGGATGCTCAGCAACACAGGGGCAACAGAATGGTTCTTGGCCGGTTTATTTCTTTGTTGGGCCATCTCATTTCTTCGGCCATTGCAAATGCCCATGCGCTTTAACCGCGCCAAACAAGAAGTTTACATTTGGCACCGCTTTAAGCTTTATCGTATTCCATGGGCCGAGTTCAATATCAGCTTATTAGCATTACAAGACCACATCGGCAGCGGCCAACTGATGCGCAACTGCCGCCAAGTGGTGTGGTTATACGGTGAGCACCAAGTGCCGCCCCATCCCAATCGGGCTGCCGTTGCCCTAACCCTTTATAACAACAGTGCCAGTTGCGAAGAGCCTGTACAAATGTGGAATTATATTAATAAATACATGACGCAAGGCTTGGGTGGGGTATATAACGAACCTGGGGAAAAACACATTGATGGCCGCCCAAGAAAGGGCGATTCACTCTTAGTACAATTACGAATGTACACAATAATTTTGTTAATTAGTCCCTTCATGTTCATTTTCTTTTGCCCTTTAATGTCAATTGCTTACAACCCTTTCCGTTGGCGTTGGCCCAAGCAGGTGCATCAATGGACCGGCCCTAACAGTAAGAATTATTGGTAAATGATTAAAACCATCAAAGGGCTATTTTCAAAGCCTAAGGTCACAGAACGGATAATCGTTGACGAATCTGAACCGATCCGCTCATTGGCGCCCCACT
>NZ_JBKFDK010000058.1:0-949 GCF_046452435.1 Motilimonas thetidivivens | reverse complement strand
GGTAATCCCCCCAAAAAATAACTGCATGAAAAAGTAGAATTTTCTCGTATAGTTACTACAGGAGATTCAACATGAAAAAATCACGTTACACGGACAGTCAGATCTTAGCGATCTTAAAACAAGCAGAAGCTGGGGCCCCTATTCCTGAGCTTTGCCGCGAGCACGGCATGAGTAGTGCTACGTTCTACAAATGGCGCGCTAAATATGGCGGGATGGATGCTTCACTCTTAAGCCGCATGAAAGAGTTGGAAGAAGAAAACCGACGACTGAAAAAAATGTATGCTGAAGAGCGTCTCAAAGCAGAAGTGATTTCTGAGGCACTGGAAAAAAAGTGGTGAAGCCCTGTGAGCGTCGAATGATGGCTCAGTATTCGGTGGCGAATCACCACATTAGTATCAGAAGCGCCTGTCGCTGGTTTCACATCAGCGAAACTTGCTATCGCTATAAATCAAAGCTTAAGCCTGAAAACGAGCTCATTGGTGAGCTGCTCATGCAACTCTCGGCCAACGAAGACACTGCGGATTGGGGCTTTGGCATGTGCTTTAACCACCTTCGCAATTTTGAGGGGCGCAAATGGAACCACAAACGTGTTTATCGTATCTATTGTGAGTTAGCGTTGAATCTACGCATTAAACCGAGACGACGTTTGAATCGACACACACCAGAGCCGTTAAAAGAGCCTATCAAGCCAAACCAAGTTTGGTCTGTGGATTTCATGCACGATCAACTCTCTGATGGTCGAAAATACCGCTTATTCAATGTCATTGATGATTATAAGCGAGAGGGTTTAGCAGCTGAGCCAGACTTCACTATGCCAGCAGAGCGCGTGACACGTATTTTAGATCAACTTATCGAGCAACGCTCAAAACCCGTTGCAATTCGTTGTGATAACGGCCCTGAATTCATAAGCCACAAGTTTATAAAATGGGCAAAACGCCATGCTATACGG
>NZ_JBKFDK010000057.1:0-999 GCF_046452435.1 Motilimonas thetidivivens | reverse complement strand
TTAACCTGAACTCGGGATAAAAATAGAAATGAACTAAAAGCTGGTTCTGCGATCAGATCTTTCGACCAAGAGAGAACAATCGCAAGGGAACCAGCTATGCATAAACTAGTAGACTTATTCTGTCATGTCGATGATTTTTGTCAGGCTTTTTTGCCTCAATGGCAAAAACTTCAACTTGAAAACGGTGACCGTAAGCGGAACCGTAAAGGACGTATGTCTGAAAGTGAAATAATGACCATCATTATTGCTTTTCATATGTCACATCAACGTGATTTTAAGAACTTCTATCTCGGTATAATCCACCGATATCACAAAAATGAATTTCCTACTTTATTGAGCTACACACGTTTTCTTGAAGTTATGCCGTCAGTGCTCGTTCCTTTAAGCTCCTTCTTCACTCATGTGAAAGGAACGCCTACAGGTATTGAGTTTATTGACTCTACCAGTATCAAAGTCTGCCATAACTTACGTATCCCAAGACACAAAGTGTTCAAAGGGACAGCTGCAAGAGGTAAAGGTACGATGGGTTGGTTTTACGGCTTTAAACTTCACATCATCACGAATCACCTTGGTGACATTGTTGCAGCCAAACTGACGCCAGCAAATACTGATGATAGGAAGCCTGTTCGAGAATTATCAAAGGGACTATTCGATAAGCTTTATGCTGATAAAGGCTATATCAGTAAAGCGCTCACTGAAGATTTAAAAGAAGATGGGATTACGCTGATAACAACGCATCGAAAAAATATGAAGCCAAAAGTTATAGCTGCTTGGGATCGAGCAATGTTGTCAAAGCGGTTCATTATCGAGACGATAAACGACCAACTGAAGAACATATCTCAGATTGAACATTCTCGTCATCGTAGCTTACACGGGTTCATGCTGAACTTGCTAGGAGGCTTAATCGCTTACTGTTTAAAGCCAGAAAAGCCATCACTCAACATCACAAATACTGAAAAGTCTGGGTTGATGGCGATGGCTTAAACCGATCTCAGGTTA
>NZ_JBKFDK010000056.1:0-1024 GCF_046452435.1 Motilimonas thetidivivens | reverse complement strand
GATGATGGGGCATGATTAAGCTGTTGGGAATAAAGTAACTCACCTCATAATTGCGCAGGCCCCAAGAAGGTAACAGTTTGGCCAGCTCTGCCGTTTGTGCGCGGACTTGGTCGTAGTATTGCGGGGCTTCTTCGCGGCTGTAGCCAGCAACTTGTAAGCGTATGTTTAAAGACTCCTCTTCAGGGCTGGAGCCTGCCCTACCTGTAAGCGTTTCTGCTGCCACGCTAAGTAGGGGATCTAACTCCTCTAAATACCAACCTGCAACCCTTTCTTCTTCAGGCCTAAATGTCCCTGTATTGGCATTAAAGGTTCTTTTTAACGATTGGGTTGTATTCATTAGTGCATACTTATCTCCCTGTTTTATACAGTTTTTTAGCATTTGCTGGGTTTGAGCTGTGTTAGGTTGGGGGAGAAAGGGAATGCCGACCTCTTTCGTAAAGTATTCATTCGCACCGCGCTCACAGTTAATGCCATTATCAAAGGCACGTTGAAACCAAGTGCTGGCTAATTGGGTTAGCTCGGCAAGGGTGCGCCCATCAATATCAACCTGATGCTCCGGATGGGCCGCCATGTAATCTTGCCGAGCACGGTAGTAGGTGGCTACGAAGGGGACGCAGGTAAAACAGGTGCCGTTGGCTCCTTGCTCCAATAGCGCAAAAGCATCCATGGTATCGGGAATTTGTTGGAGTTGCTGTGGTGACAGGGTATGAATAAAGTTATAAACCGAGCCAAGCCGATTATTATCCAGTATGGTTGCAGCTGACGCTTTAAACTGCTTGGCTAAGGGGGAGTTCTCGTTCATCTGCGGCCAATACTTCACTCCTTGTAGAAAATAAGCTTCTGGGTCACTCGTGGCCTTGGCCCAATTGATATAGGCTTGGCGTCTTACCTGCCAAGTAGGATAGCTTCGACAGGCTTCGTAATAGCGTGGCAGGTGACAATACTGCAGCTCATTGAGTGAGAAATGAGGATAACCCTTGGCGGCGATTTTATATTGAATGGTGACGGCTTTTTCAAGGGACAA
>NZ_JBKFDK010000055.1:0-1033 GCF_046452435.1 Motilimonas thetidivivens | reverse complement strand
AATGGTGGGGCATGATTAAGCTGTTGGGAATAAAGTAGTTCACTTCATAATTGCGCAGGCCCCAAGAAGGTAAGAGTTTGGCCAGCTCTGCCGTTTGTGCACGGACTTGGTCGTAGTATTGCGGGGCTTCTTCAAGGCTATAACCGGCAACTTGTAATCTTACTGAGAGCGAACGCTCTTCATCACGACTGCCCAGTGTGCCATTTAATGAATCGGCCGCGACACTAAATAGCGGGTCCTTTTCTTCAAGATACCAGCCGCCGAAGTCTTGGTCATCAGGTGTCATCACCTCATCATTTAAGCTGTATTGAATAACAAGTGAATCGGTCGCATTTCGCAACGCGTATTTATCCCCTTGCTTGATGCAGTTTTTTACCATTTGCTTGGTTTGAACTGTAGTGGGCTTTGGTAAAAAGGGAATCGTGTATTCTGGCCTAAAGTAGTTATTCGCACCCCGCTCACAGTTAATGCCATTATCAAAGGCGCGCTGAAACCAAGTGCTGGCTAAATGGGTTAGCTCGGCGAGAGTGCGCCCATCAATGTCAACCTGATGCTCCGGATGGGCCGCCATGTAATCTTGCCGAGCACGGTAGTAGCTGGCAACTAGCGGCACGCAGGTAAAACAGGCGCCGTTGGCGCCTTCCTCTAATAGTGCAATGGCTTCTAGTGTGTCGGGAATTTGCTGCAGTTGCTGCAGTTGCTGCGGTGACAGGGTATGAATAAAGTTATACACCATCCCTGTAATGGTGCCATAAACATTTGATTCGTTTCGTGTGTTGAACTGCTCTGCTAATGGCGAGTTTAAGTTCAAATCATCCCAAAAACGCACACCTTGGAGAAAATAGGCCTCGGGGTCTCCCGTGGCCTTGGCCCAATTGATATAGGCTTGGCGTCTTACCTGCCAAGTGGGATAACTGCGACAGGCTTCGTAATAGCGAGGGAGGTGGCAAAACTGCAGGCCATTAAGGGAAAAATGGGGATAACCCTTGGCGGCGATTTTATATTGAATGGTGACGGCTTTTTCAAGGGACAG
>NZ_JBKFDK010000054.1:0-1243 GCF_046452435.1 Motilimonas thetidivivens | reverse complement strand
ATTATCCTGATATGGCTTTCTATTTACTGCCATCAAGAGCGTGGGAATTGCTACTAGGCGGTTTAGCTACCTTCTATAATCGTGAGAGGCTGTCCGTTGCAATTGAAGGTAGTTTAGAGAAGCTTATTTATAAAACACTCCCATTATTAGGTTTATTTCTAATAGCCCATAGTATGTTGTTTGTAGGGCATGAAGTTAAACACCCTTCGTTTTTAACCTTAGTTCCAGTGATTGGTACATGCTTATTTTTGATGTTCTCACATAGGGGGGAGGCATCAAATGATCTATTATCAATTAAACCATTTGTTTACATTGGTTTAGTGTCTTACTCACTGTACTTATGGCATCAACCTGTTTTTGTATTTTTTAGGTTCATAAAACATGATTACTTTCGATATGAGCAGTTCGTATTATTAGTCATAATTTCGCTGCTATTAGCTGTTTTGACATATATCTTTGTAGAAAGCGTATATCGAAAAAAAGGACTTAACCGATACGTACTTTCACTGCCTTTTATTACTGTTTTATCGTTAGGATTTTTAGTCAATCAAACAATTAAATATGAGGGGTTTCCTGAACGCTTAACTGGAAATATCAAAGAAGCATATGATATGTACAAGCACATAGAGTTCCGACGCCTAGAACAACCAGATAGGATTGGTGATAGTTACAGAGGTCAAACCCAAACAAGGAGTCAATGTAACTTTAGGAGCGTTGAAACAGCCTGTCGATTTGGAGATGAATCTTGGATTACTCTGGGAGATAGTTTTGTTGGTCAATATGATTACGTTTTGCATGAGATAACCCAAAATAAGAACGAAGGTATGATTTCTTTGGCTTATGAGCAATGCCCATTTGTTTCACCTTCTATATGGTTCGGTAATGTACCTGAATGCTCAATAGTAAATGAACGCAGACTCAAGCTAATTGCTAATTTTGACAGTGCTAAGAAGTTTATAGTTGCAGCAAGCTATAATCAGTTCTTTGTCCCTAAAGCTAGAACCCAAAACCCTCTAGAAGATGGTCAGAAAAATTTTATGGGTGGCAATGTGTTAAAAACAGATGTGGCTTGGAAGTCTTACGCTGAAAATATTAATAAATTATTAAATTTGGGACATGAAGTTTATGTGGTATATCCAATGCCCGACCCAGGCACAGATGTAAAGAAAGCAGTTTTCCAACAGCTAACGACTTCTATGTCTAAGTATAAGGATATGTGGTCTCTCAATGGAAATGCTTACAG
>NZ_JBKFDK010000053.1:0-1268 GCF_046452435.1 Motilimonas thetidivivens | reverse complement strand
TATCGATATTGCAAAAAATGTTTTTCAGGTTGCTCACTATAAGGGAACTAAAGAGCTCAGTAATCGCGCGATTAGTCGCAATAAGTTGATTAAATTACTTGCCAGTGAAAAGCCTGCAAGAGTCGCGATGGAATCATGTGGTAGTGCCAGTTACTGGGCTCGTTTAGCCATGTCTTATGGGCATGAGGTGACTTTGCTCAGTCCCTTATTTGTAAAAGGTTTTCGTACCGGTCAAAAAACAGATGCCAATGATGCTAGAGCGATTGCTGCGGCCCTTGGTTCGCCTAACGCTCGTCCTTGTATGGTATTGCCTGAAGAGCTTCAAGCGCTACAGGCGTTAGATAGAATTCGAACCGCTTTTGAAAAAACAAAACGCCAGCTAGCCAATCAAATAAGAGGATTATTGCTCGAGTTCGGCATCGTGATTGGGCAAGGCGAAGCCAATTTTCACAGTCGTATTCCAGAAATCCTAGAGGATGCTGATGAGCAATTGCCGGATATACTGCGCGCTGGGATTGCTGGCTCTTATCAAGCGTATATGACATTGGGTGAGCAAAAAGAAAAGCGAGAAGCAGAGCTTAAAAAGTATGTAAAACAGAACGATGACTGTCGTAGATTAATGACACTCGAGGGCGTAGGCCCAGTGACCGCTATCGGCTTACTGATTCGGTTAAGAGGTGGTGATTATAAAAGTGGACGTAATGCCGCAGCGTGTATTGGGCTTACACCACAGCAACACTCTAGTGGTAACAAGGTGCGCTTGGGGCATATTGCTAAACAGCAAAAAACGGATTTACGCAGTAACCTGTATTTAGGTGCCAGAGCTGTCGCAAGTAAACTCAAAACGCGCCCAGCCAAAACGGAGAAAGAGCGCTGGTTAAAGAATCTGGTTGAACGACGAGGTCTAAAGTGTGCGGCTATCGCATTAGCGAACAAGACGGTGCGAACCGCGATGGCGATACTGCGTGATGGCAAAGAATACCATGCTAGACCGCTATCCGAGGGAAATGTATCCATTGTTAGCCCTAGTGCGGCATAGCCTAAAACCCAAAAAAGCACAGATAACTTTCATAAGTTAAGCAAGTTAATAAGTAGCAACACGAGTTAGTAGAATTGTTTCAACAGAATGCAAAGTAATAGGTAAGACCAACCACTGAGAGCCTGTAATTTCGCAAGGCGATCAGCGCAAAGAGTAGCTCGCGCTGATATACCGTGTAGGAGAAGAGGCACAGTGGTGCGAAAACATCTGAGGGCCGGGGTAGCTCCCC
>NZ_JBKFDK010000052.1:0-1557 GCF_046452435.1 Motilimonas thetidivivens | reverse complement strand
TTTATACACGCTCTAACTTGCCATAACTGGTTTCGCCACAGAAGTTAATCTGCTCAAGCTTTCTTCTAAACTTCTCACACAGCGGCTGACCGTCGACTTGGGTATATCCGCTAATTGTGCCGCTTGAGTAAAGCTGCCGGTTTCAACAACCTGAACAAACAATTGCATATCTTCTAAGCGCATAATGTCTCCCCCAAACTATCACCGTGTTTATTAATCTATTTAACCATTTGAATTTTATAAAAATAAGAGAACCATCGTAACGGCCACGCAGATTATTATCTACAATGATAAAATGTTTGATTGAAATGGCTAGCTCCCCATGAGTTTACAGCATGTCCCCTTTGGCTTAAGCACTATTGATAATAGTTTAGTGGACGTTGCCGATGTCAAACGCGGCAAGCAATGTGGCTGTATTTGCCCTTCGTGCCAACTGCCGCTTATTGCTAAACAAGGCGAAAGCAAGCAATGGCACTTTGCCCACAGCACGCGAGATGGGGGCCAACAAGTGCTGCCCTGTGATTTTTCCTTTTTTGTTTCGGTGCGTATGATGGCCAAACAACTGATGGCACAAGGCCTTGAGATTGACTTACCCGCTTACAGTCGAACCCTAAATGAACTGGTTCAAGGTGCGACGAGCAAGCAAGTGATCAAAATTGCCAATAAAAGCAGCATAGATTTAACCCAAGTAAAAATAGATACCACCTTTGCCGATTGCAGTGTTGATATTGAGGGCAAAGTCGGTGACTACACCTTTGTGATTTACTTTACTCACCCTAGCCGCGCCTTACCCCATAAGCTTGCAGATCCGCCAGAGCATCACAGCGCGGTATTGCAAATAAAGCTAGATGATTGCCATGGGTTATTTAGGGAAAAAGCCAACACCCAGCGCCAACTTGATCAGCTCAAACAGTATTTGCAGCATGAACTCGACAACAAGGCATGGGTGTTTCATCCTCGCCAGATCCACTTGATCCAGCAAGCAAAGCAAAATCTAGCGCAGCAACAAAAGCCACTAAAACCAATGTTATCACCTGAGCCTAAGGCGCAAGCTTCTAACCTAGGTACGCATCATCGCACCCAGCCGGTGCAGCCAAAACCGGCTAATACTCCTAAGCCCAAGCAACACAAGATAACGACTGTCACTACCAATGCCCGCAGCCTGCTGCCCGAATTGGCCCATGCCATTAACGTCGCCCCAGTTCAGCATCGCACAGCCACCTATGAATGCATCATGTGCCATTGCCAATGGCAAGTGAAACTGCCCAGCAAACCCAGCTGCCCTAAATGCAGAAGTCATTTATATGCGAAAGAATGTGTGTAGGCATAATATGGAGTATGTGAATTGCAGCAGCGCAGCTCGCTGCGCGAATATCACGATCAGTGATAGATCCTAAGCCCCTTCCCTAAGCAAGATCAGGTCCTACAAGCGCAGACAAAAATGTAGGAGCGCAGCTCGCTGCGCGAATATCACGATCAGTGATTTATCCTAAGCCCCTTCCCTAAGCAAGTTCAGGCCCACAGGCGCAGACAAAAATGTAGGAGCGCAGCTCGCTG
>NZ_JBKFDK010000051.1:0-1578 GCF_046452435.1 Motilimonas thetidivivens | reverse complement strand
TCGTCAACAAGACAACGTCGCTTTTGGTAAGGAGGTGATCCAGCCCCAGGTTCCCCTAGGGCTACCTTGTTACGACTTCACCCCAGTCATGAACCACAAAGTGGTAAGCGTCCTCCCGAAGGTTAAACTACCTACTTCTTTTGCAGCCCACTCCCATGGTGTGACGGGCGGTGTGTACAAGGCCCGGGAACGTATTCACCGCGGCATTCTGATCCACGATTACTAGCGATTCCGACTTCATGGAGTCGAGTTGCAGACTCCAATCCGGACTACGACGGACTTTTTGGGATTCGCACACTCTCGCAAGTTAGCTGCCCTTTGTATCCGCCATTGTAGCACGTGTGTAGCCCTACTCGTAAGGGCCATGATGACTTGACGTCGTCCCCACCTTCCTCCGGTTTATCACCGGCAGTCTCCCTAGAGTTCCCGACCGAATCGCTGGCAACTAAGGATAGGGGTTGCGCTCGTTGCGGGACTTAACCCAACATTTCACAACACGAGCTGACGACAGCCATGCAGCACCTGTCTCACGGTTCCCGAAGGCACCAATTCATCTCTGAAAAGTTCCGTGGATGTCAAGAGTAGGTAAGGTTCTTCGCGTTGCATCGAATTAAACCACATGCTCCACCGCTTGTGCGGGCCCCCGTCAATTCATTTGAGTTTTAACCTTGCGGCCGTACTCCCCAGGCGGTCTATTTAATGCGTTAGCTTTGGAGCCCACGGCATATAGCCACAAACTCCTAATAGACATCGTTTACTGCGTGGACTACCGGGGTATCTAATCCCGTTTGCTACCCACGCCTTCGCGTCTCAGTGTCAGTTATTGGCCAGGTGGTCGCCTTCGCCACCGGTATTCCTTCAGATCTCTACGCATTTCACCGCTACACCTGAAATTCTACCACCCTCTACAAAACTCTAGCCTGCCAGTTCCAAATGCAGTTCCCAGGTTGAGCCCGGGGCTTTCACATCTGGCTTAACAAGCCACCTACACGCGCTTTACGCCCAGTAATTCCGATTAACGCTCGCACCCTCCGTATTACCGCGGCTGCTGGCACGGAGTTAGCCGGTGCTTCTTCTGTTGCTAACGTCACAGCTGCAGAGTATTAATCTACAACCTTTCCTCACAACTGAAAGTGCTTTACAACCCGAAGGCCTTCTTCACACACGCGGCATGGCTGCATCAGGGTTTCCCCCATTGTGCAATATTCCCCACTGCTGCCTCCCGTAGGAGTCTGGACCGTGTCTCAGTTCCAGTGTGGCTGGTCATCCTCTCAGACCAGCTAGGGATCGTCGCCTTGGTAAGCCGTTACCTTACCAACTAGCTAATCCCACTTGGGTTCATCTTATGGCGCGAGGCCCGAAGGTCCCCCGCTTTGGTCCGTAGACATTATGCGGTATTAGCAGTCGTTTCCAACTGTTGTCCCCCTCCATAAGGCAGATACCCAAGCATTACTCACCCGTCCGCCGCTCGTCAGCAGAGAAGCAAGCTTCTCTCTGTTACCGCTCGACTTGCATGTGTTAAGCCTGCCGCCAGCGTTCAATCTGAGCCATGATCAAACTCTTCAATTAAAGTTTTTT
>NZ_JBKFDK010000050.1:0-1770 GCF_046452435.1 Motilimonas thetidivivens | reverse complement strand
CCGACATTCCGCAGCCAATTTAGGAATAAAATGATTCATACAATTGGCCAAGTCGCTGCAGTAGCTGCCGCTGGTAATCTTGCATCCCAGTTATGAATCGTTGTTCGCCAAACTCCAGCATGTCTATGCCCTCGAATTTCAAAAACACCCAGCGTGCTGTCGGCTTTGAGGTCGTCTTGTTTTTGACCATGCTGGGGAAAAATTCGTCGGTATGCTTTAGCTCTTCGCGGATTTTATGCTCCAACCCAGCGTACACCATCAAGCTCAATGTCATTATCATCAGCAAGGCTTCAATTCGTTGCGGTTTCTTTAAAAAGATGGATGAGGTTAAAAACTCAGGGCTTTTTAAGAATCGAAAACCGCGCTCTACTTTTTGTTGCGATTTGTAGTGCGCCAATAACGCTGCCATGTCGAGGTCGCTACTCTCTGTGTCATTTGTGGCAAGGATGAACATGCCAACTTTGAGTTTGGCGAGTTTTACTTTGTCTAAATCGGTGTATACCGTGGCATTAATTTGGCAGCTATAGCCCGTTGGTTTCTCACCTTTCTTCGGTCGCCCGCGGCTGGCATAGATAGGCTCTTTGCTAATGCTGGTTTGCTCAAAACCAAGTAGCTCTGACTGCTTTTTGAATTCATCCACGGCCAGCCTAGCATCTTCTTCACAAGCAAATGGCTTACTCATCAATTTATTCAATTGCTTAAGCTCTTTGGTTAGGCCCTTCTCTAGATTTTTGTAGAAGGTGATTTCTTCTCGTTTCGTAGCTTGCTCGCTGTTAATAAGCAACCATTTTTGCTGTACATCGCCATAATTTGACTCAATCCAATGGCCAGAGTAGCCCTGGCCAATCGGCTCTAACTGAGTTGCGTCGAGTGCCAATAACGCCTCTTTGGCAGATTTAATGGTCATCGGGACGCGCGTAATGAATTTTTGCTTTTGTTCATCAAGAGACTGGATGCTGTCTTGCGTGTAAAGCGCGGCATCAGCAATAAAGTAACGGCTGTTTTGTGCGGCCTTCAGACATTGAATATGCTGTTTAGCGACCTCGGCAAAGGCTTTGGCGTCATTGGTATTGCCGCTAAGCGCCTGCATGTAAACAGGCAATCCCGCTTGGTTTTCACAGATAAGCTCAAGCACAACTTGGTTTAAATCGGGCCGATGGTCACGGCTATAACCTTGGACGAGTTTAATGGTATTAATATCATCGGGGGCGGCTTGAGCATAGTCACCATCGACATGGAAGCTGGTAATATCAAGGTGCACCGAATCGGTTTGTAGCCCTAATTTCTCGACAACATGCTCGGCAATCGCTTGATACATGACAGACACATCGGCTTCAAACAGCGCATCCAAAGTTCGCCCAAGTACATCGTCGGTTAAATGCTCGGCTTGAATGTCTTTTGCCAACAGCTTGGCAACGGGCTTGGTTTGAAAGAAGTCAGCAAACATATGCAAGGTACGGCTATGGAAGCCTAACCCGTTAAGCACCATCGCCAGCACAGCATCTCCATGAGAGACATGATGGTCTGAGAGCTTGGGGATAGCGCGATCAATGAAGCGAGGTAACCCGATTTCATGACAAAAAGCAGCAATTAACCCGAGGTGATCGAGGCGTTTAATGACAGGCTGAGGAGTAGACATAGTGAGCTACCGTTAAATAGCAGTAATAGATCAAAATAGGGGATCGCGGTCAATAGGGTGTTGGCAAAATTGCGCATAAATGATCGTGCGATCACACTATTTTAAATCTGAAATTAGCTGCGGAATGACGG
>NZ_JBKFDK010000049.1:0-2106 GCF_046452435.1 Motilimonas thetidivivens | reverse complement strand
GCGCGCGCCGTTAGTTTGCGCCAAACTTACCTATGGGCTCAGTCCCATGTTCTGGAGGTAAGTTATGAACATTTTATTCGAGCAAATCAAACAAGAGATCCAATACCGCGGCTACTCACCTCGCACCAGTGAGACCTATTGCAAGTGCTTGCTTAAAATCAGCAATTTCTTTCATAAGCCATTGAATGAAGTCACCGATGACGAGCTAAACCTATTTTTTCACGATCCTGCCACCCGTAAGCTTTCACGCTCAACACAGGTGCTTCTGATAAATAGCCTTAATTTTTTATTTGCCAATGTGTTGCAGCGGCCGCTTAACCTTAACGTTATTTTACCCAAGAAAGAGATTGCTCCTCCGAATTTTTTGAGTCGAGAAGAGATCAGAATATTGTTGGATGGGTGTCATAATTTGCGCTGCAAGACCATGATCACTGTCTGTTATGGATGTGGTTTACGTGTCGGAGAGGTCATTCATCTCAGGGTGAGTGATATTGATGGTAAGCGCAACACTCTCTATATCGAGCGCGCAAAAGGCAATCAGTCGCGTTTTGTGGTGGCCTCGGAAAGTGTGTTAGTGCAATTGCGCCACTATTGGCGTGCATATCACCCGACACACTGGATGTTTTATTCAAAATGGTTTCCTGAGCGTCCCATTGCCCCTTCGAGCTTTACCAAGCAGTTGAACAAGTTAGGTAAAGAATGCGGCTTAAACAAACGTTGTAACCCCCATGCATTGCGGCATTCTTTTGCGACTCATCAGCTGGAAGCGGGGATGCCGCTGCACCAATTACAACACCAACTTGGCCATCAAAATATCAAGACCACGGAGACATACTTACACTGGTTACCGGAGTTAGGGCATGGCGGTGCCGACTTACTGGCTGACAGGATAGAACGATGAGCTGCTTGCATCTCGCTGACATCTTTAATGCCGGTTTAGCGGAATATGCTCAGCACCATAAGATGAGCTTTCAGCAAAAACGGGTCTGCCAGCATTTGATGAGATGCCGAACCGGAGCGTTAGGCTATCAGTTATGGGAATGTGATCATTGCAAAGATATACGCCAAGTGGGATGCAGTTGTCGCGACAGACACTGCCCACGTTGTCAGGGGATGGCAACGCAAGCTTGGGTCGACAAGCAGCAAGCCCAGTTATTGTCTTGTCGTTACTTTCACCTTGTATTTACGTTGCCCCATGAGTTGAACGTGATTGCCCAATATAAACCGAAACAACTTTACAGTAGCTTATTCAAAGCGACGTGGCAGACATTGAGTCAATTTGCCAAACGTAAACATCAAGGCCAATTAGGTATGACCGGGGTGTTGCATACATGGGGGCAAAACTTAAGCCAGCACATCCATCTGCATTGTTTAATTCCGGCAGGGGTATTAAAAGCAGACGAGTGGCAAGAAATTGAAAAAGGGTACCTGTATCCCGTCAAAGCCCTTTCCACCGTATTTAGGGCAAAGATGATGGCAGCATTAACAGAGCAAGAGGTTGATGTTGAGCCTCTCAGTTTACCTGCTAAGTGGTGTGTGTACAGCAAGGCTTGCTTAAACTACAGCGACCGTTTAGTGAGTTACTTGGCTCGCTACACCCGTAAAGGCGTGATGTCGGAGTCGCGGTTAGTGCAGCAAAGCGATGACAGCGTTAGTTTTAGGTATCGTGATTATGCCGATAATCAACGAGAGAAAATCATGACCTTGCCGCTTGAGGTGTTTATCCAGCGTTATTTACTGCATGTGTTACCAAGAGGGTTTATGCGGGTGCGCCACTTTGGTTTTTTAGCGAGCGCCTGCCGGCAGCGTAAGTTGTCGCTGATAAGAAAACAACAAGGGATAGCACAACCGGAGCAGAAAGAATCTGAAGTGGAAAAAGTGGTGAATTGGCCTTGTCCAGCTTGCCAACAGGGGATGCTGAGGCTGAGCCATGTTGGGTTAGAGCCAATCGCACCAACAGGGGAGATTGAAGGTGCAGAGCGAACGGGATAGCAACCGTTAAGGTTGCTGATGAATCAATACGTTACTCTTTGAAATAAAAAGGAGATGGGCGGTTTAATTTAAATAAAGTTAGCTTGTCAAAAGACGATAACTTGGTTTAAATGA
>NZ_JBKFDK010000048.1:0-2985 GCF_046452435.1 Motilimonas thetidivivens | reverse complement strand
ACGTCATTAACAATAGAACACTGTTTAGGTGTTGTATGGTTAAGTGAATAAGCGTGCACGGTGGATGCCTTGGCAGTCAGAGGCGATGAAGGACGTGGAAGTCTGCGAAAAGCGTGGGGGAGTTGACAACAAGCGTTAATCCCACGATGTCCGAATGGGGAAACCCACCTGTTTACAGGTATCATTTGTTGAATACATAGGCAAATGAGGCGAACCGGGAGAACTGAAACATCTAAGTACCCCGAGGAAAAGAAATCAATTGAGATTCCGGCAGTAGCGGCGAGCGACCCCGGATTAGCCCTTAAGCTTCATTGGTGTTAGTGGAAGACGTTGGAAAGCGTCACGATACAGGGTGATAGTCCCGTACACGACAATGCCTTTAAAGTGAAATCGAGTAGGACGGCACACGTGAAATGCTGTTTGAATATGGGGGGACCATCCTCCAAGGCTAAATACTCCTGACTGACCGATAGTGAACCAGTACCGTGAGGGAAAGGCGAAAAGAACCCCTGTGAGGGGAGTGAAATAGAACCTGAAACCGTGTACGTACAAGCAGTGGGAGCCGACTTGTTCGGTGACTGCGTACCTTTTGTATAATGGGTCAGCGACTTAATTTTAGTAGCAAGGTTAACCGTATAGGGGAGCCGTAGGGAAACCGAGTCTTAACTGGGCGCTTTAGTTGCTAGGATTAGACCCGAAACCCGGTGATCTAGCCATGGGCAGGTTGAAGGTGCCGTAACAGGTACTGGAGGACCGAACCGACTAATGTTGAAAAATTAGCGGATGACTTGTGGCTGGGGGTGAAAGGCCAATCAAACCGGGAGATAGCTGGTTCTCCTCGAAAGCTATTTAGGTAGCGCCTCGTGTCTCACCATTGGGGGTAGAGCACTGTTTCGGCTAGGGGGTCATCCCGACTTACCAACCCGATGCAAACTCCGAATACCAATGAGTGCAATCACGGGAGACACACGGCGGGTGCTAACGTCCGTCGTGGAAAGGGAAACAACCCAGACCGTCAGCTAAGGTCCCAAAGTGTATGTTAAGTGGGAAACGATGTGGAAAGGCTCAGACAGCCAGGAAGTTGGCTTAGAAGCAGCCATCTTTTAAAGAAAGCGTAATAGCTCACTGGTCGAGTCGGTCTGCGCGGAAGATGTAACGGGGCTAAACATACCACCGAAGCTACGGATGCAAGCTTGCTTGCATGGTAGAGGAGCGTTCTGTAAGCGGTTGAAGGGAAAGCTGTAAGGCATCCTGGACGTATCAGAAGTGCGAATGCTGACATGAGTAACGATAATGCGGGTGAAAAACCCGCACGCCGGAAGACCAAGGGTTCCTGTCCAACGTTAATCGGGGCAGGGTGAGTCGACCCCTAAGGCGAGGCCGAAAGGCGTAGTCGATGGGAAACGGGTTAATATTCCCGTACTTGGTGTTATTGCGATGGGGGGACGGAGAAGGCTAGGTGGGCCAGGCGACGGTTGTCCTGGTTCAAGTGTGTAGGAAGAGAGTTTAGGCAAATCCGGACTCTTAATTCTGAGACACGATGTCGAGCTGCTAAGGCAGTGAAGTCATTGATGCCCTGCTTCCAGGAAAAGCCTCTAAGCTTCAGATAACATCGAATCGTACCCCAAACCGACACAGGTGGTCGGGTAGAGAATACCAAGGCGCTTGAGAGAACTCGGGTGAAGGAACTAGGCAAAATGGTACCGTAACTTCGGGAGAAGGTACGCCGGTGTTGGTGATGGGACTTGCTCCCTAAGCTGACGCTGGTCGAAGATACCAGGTGGCTGCAACTGTTTATTAAAAACACAGCACTGTGCAAAATCGTAAGATGACGTATACGGTGTGACGCCTGCCCGGTGCCGGAAGGTTAATTGATGGGGTTAGTTTTCGGACGAAGCTCTTGATCGAAGCCCCGGTAAACGGCGGCCGTAACTATAACGGTCCTAAGGTAGCGAAATTCCTTGTCGGGTAAGTTCCGACCTGCACGAATGGCGTAATGATGGCCACGCTGTCTCCACCCGAGACTCAGTGAAGTTGAAATCGCAGTGAAGATGCTGTGTACCCGCGGCTAGACGGAAAGACCCCGTGAACCTTTACTATAGCTTGGCAGTGAACATTGACCCTACATGTGTAGGATAGGTGGGAGGCTTTGAAGCGCAGTCGCCAGATTGCGTGGAGCCATCCTTGAAATACCACCCTTGTAGTGTTGATGTTCTAACCATGGGCCCTGAATCGGGTCTTGGGACACTGTCTGGTGGGTAGTTTGACTGGGGCGGTCTCCTCCCAAAGAGTAACGGAGGAGCACGAAGGTTGGCTAAGTACGGTCGGACATCGTACGGTTAGTGTAATGGTAGAAGCCAGCTTAACTGCGAGACAGACACGTCGAGCAGGTACGAAAGTAGGTCATAGTGATCCGGTGGTTCTGAATGGAAGGGCCATCGCTCAACGGATAAAAGGTACTCCGGGGATAACAGGCTGATACCGCCCAAGAGTTCATATCGACGGCGGTGTTTGGCACCTCGATGTCGGCTCATCACATCCTGGGGCTGAAGTCGGTCCCAAGGGTATGGCTGTTCGCCATTTAAAGTGGTACGCGAGCTGGGTTTAGAACGTCGTGAGACAGTTCGGTCCCTATCTGCCGTGGGCGTTTGAGAATTGAGAGGGGCTGCTCCTAGTACGAGAGGACCGGAGTGGACGAACCTCTGGTGTTCCGGTTGTCACGCCAGTGGCATTGCCGGGTAGCTAAGTTCGGAATCGATAACCGCTGAAAGCATCTAAGCGGGAAGCGAGCCTCAAGATGAGTTCTCACTTGAGCTTTAAGCTCACTAAAGGGCCGTTGGAGACTACAACGTTGATAGGCAGGGTGTGTAAGTGTTGTAAGGCATTGAGCTAACCTGTACTAATGACCCGTGAGGCTTAACCATACAACACCTAAGCGGTGTTGTGCTAAGAGATAGAAAACAAGAATACTTGTGAACAAAGTAA
>NZ_JBKFDK010000047.1:0-2990 GCF_046452435.1 Motilimonas thetidivivens | reverse complement strand
TATAAGGTGTCCTTTTCTCTGGCTTTCCGTTCGGCCATAATTTGGAATCATTTACATCTAAGCAAAAAATATTTCCTTGAAATTCTTGCCCCCATCGACCAGCTCTACCCGCTAGATTCCAGAAATCTTCACTGGTCATTGGTTTGTCAGCACTTCTGCCCTTTTTAGGCCCTCGAACAAATATATTTTTGCATGAAAGATTTACACCTTCTACTAGAGTTGAAGTACATGCAAGAAAAGATATTTCTCCAGATTTAAATAAGCTTTCAATTTTATTCCTTATGACTTGAGGAATGTTTCCATAATGGAAAGCGACGCCATACTTTAGATATTCACTTAATAAGAAATCTTTGTGGATTGTCTTTTTACATAGTTCGATTAAGTCGTCAAGGTCAGGTGAAGACTTTGGCTCTATACCATCTGACTTCATTAGATCGACGATAATTCCACATGTTTTTTCTGCATCACTTGGGATGTTTACATAAACAAGGTTGCCTGAAAAATGCTTACCGATACTGTAGGCTACGAATGACAATCTCTTTATTTGACTGTTAGGGGTACTTGCTAAGTTAAGTTCGCCTATTTTAATATTTGTATCTGATACATACTCAATATCCCATTTCTTTGGAACTCGTGGAATCTGAGACACCCAAAATAAATTTTGGTTTACAGTTGCTACTGGAGTATAAACAGAATCTTTATATTTACTAGTATGTAAACTTAGTAGCTTTTCAGGGTTTTTTGAAAATGGGCTAGCATAAATTATTTTGGTGTTGTCACTGGAAGCTCTCATAATAGCGTGCTGTAGAAGAATTCCTCTATAAGAGTCAGACATTTTATGAGCTTCATCAATAAATACATAATCGAAGTTGTAATTACTATCATTTAAAAGAAAGTGTAGTCTTTCTTGAGTAAGTACAAAAATTTTAATGCTAGAGTCTTCAATGAAATCTTTATTTGGTAGAGTTATGATGCTAAAGTCTAAATTATGGTTGGCTAGAGTTTCTTCAATATCCTCACTAACCTGAGTAACCAAAGCCCTTGTTGGTACTAAGTATAAGATATTTTCAATGTTCTTATTAATCAATGTGTCTAAGATGTATTGGCAAAAAATAAAAGATTTTCCTGCTGCTGTTGGTGCAGAAACAGAGAGTACGTCATTATCTTTAGCCTTCTCCCAAAAGCTCAATTGAAAATTATTAGCTTTAAAAGATGATTTATTACCTAATGATATTGAAAAGCAATTTTCCATTTTCCTAGTTAGCAGTAATTCACCAATGCTATTCTTGTTGATTGTTTCTAAATCTTTAATAGTTTTTTTGTTTTTTGCTAATTCAATTAAAGGGTAATTTCCGTTCTTTTTTAATATATATTCTGACTTTTCTTTCAATAATGCACTAAACTCATTAGAACTAATTACAGCTTGGCAAATCCTTAAAGATTTATCTAGTTCTTCTTGTTTTTCAGAAATAGAAATAATGTCTGCACATTTTAATAAATACTTTATGTCAAAAAAATCCTCTTGAACTTCATAGTGAAGAACTGAAAATTGGGTTCTAATGTTGTTCGTGAGCAATGAACGGTATTGAGATTTGAATGAATCCGAGTTGACGATTGATGCTATTATGTTCTTGTTCATTATTTTAGCCCTAACTCCGTTCTAAATGTGTCTCTAAAACTGTCAACTGAATTTATAGGAAGGTAGAAAAAAATAATTTTTGTGTTCTCTATATCGTGTTCTTTTAATTTGGATTCAATATTTTTCTTCCAATATTTAAGGAAGTCACTTTCAATTTTATCGCGAATGTTTTTGTTTGTAAGTTTTGTGTCTGATTTCTCATACGAGGAATGATCAAATGACACTAAACAAACGGCGCATGAACGTAGCTGGTCGTAACGTGGTGAAGTGAAATCAAAGTAGTTTTTAATGGCTCCTTCTAATGAGCTATTATCGAGGTCGATATAGTCTATGAGGCGAATATCACTATCAACATCAGGCTCCATTTTCAGAATACTAGCGATACTTGTAACGCACTCAGATATTGCAGATGAATGAGTTGCATGTAGCTTTGATTCACCCCAATAGACACATAACATGTCCTCGTCATCAACTCCTAGGAAGACTCCATCTGCGCCATGAAAGTGCATCTGTTCATCTGATTTCAGGCTCATTTTGCACAGAACTTGTGGGAATTTAAGAATACTTTCAGTTAATGCGAATAAAAGTAACTCCCCGCCTTCTCCCGTCAATTCGAGCTTGGTAAAAAGTTTCCTTGCATCAAGAGCGACCTTGGTTATGTCGTCGGCGCACCCAGTATCGATAAATTTTTTCTTGGCTTTGTTTATTCGACTTCTAGGGATCGTATAGTCTGTGATTTTCATGCACATGTACTTAATGAGCTCGTTTAATCGAGGTCTGCCATTGGGATCGACTTTTAAATAATAACAATCAATCTTGTTTTCATTTAAGTCATGTGTACATGCTGTTGCCAAGAGAGATGATAGATCAGTTAACTCCCCTCTAGCCATTTCAGTTAGTGCTTTGCCAATAGTACCGAGGTTGTCTTCCATTTTGTCCACTGCTCTTAAATACGTAAAGTAACGACTTGTTTTGTCTGGTTACAAGATATCTCAATTTTAATTAGGGCTATTTGCTTGTGTAATGGTTCATTGCAAACGTTAACTTTTTTATACACATGCTGATGTATATGACTCCTAGTGTATTAAATCATTTAGAACACTGCGGTAGTCCTCCCATTTATAGCAGCACCTTTTTGTAGAATTTAAGCTGCAACTCTAAGTGGTGGGTGACCTCCATTCGCTGTGTGTGGCCGTTCATGATTGTAAAACCAAAGCCATTGTGTTGTCCGCGCTTGAACTTCCTCAAGGCTATCAAATAAATATTTGCTCACTAATCCGAATCTCATAGTGCGGTTAAATCGTTCAATGTAAGCATTTTGTTGTGGGTTACCTGGCTGGATATAGTCTAC
>NZ_JBKFDK010000046.1:0-4211 GCF_046452435.1 Motilimonas thetidivivens | reverse complement strand
TTTGAAAAGTACCGAAAAGAATACCTCAGTGACGAGGAGTTTCGACTGTTCCAAGCTGAACTTATGTCGAACCCGAAGCAAGGTGACGTAATTCAAGGTACAGGTGGTTTGCGGAAGATTCGAGTCGCAAGTAAAGGTAAGGGCAAGCGTGGTGGTTCACGTGTTATCTATTACTTCCTCGATGAAAAGCGTTGTTTCTATTTGCTGACAATTTACGGCAAAAATGAAATGTCAGACTTAACCGCAGATCAAAAGAAACAGTTAAAGGCTTTTATGGAGGCGTGGCGCAATGAGCAATCGTGACCTATTTGCAGAACTCAGTTCAGCACTTGTTGAAGCTAAGGAGCATTCAGAGGGTAAAGTAACCCTGAAAACGCACCAAGTTAATGACATCAGCGAGTTAAACATCTCGCCTGATGAAATAGTAAGTATTCGTGAGCAATTTAATATGTCTCGTGGTGTATTTGCACGTTTACTACATACATCATCGCGTACATTAGAAAACTGGGAGCAGGGACGTAGCGCACCAAATGGGCAAGCTGTAACTCTACTAAAGTTGGTACAACGTCACCCAGAAACGCTGTCGCACATCGCAGAGCTATGACAATTTAAGAGTGATTCCCCACGCTTGGCATTTTTGGGTTCAGTTCAGTGTTTACGGCGTCCAAATTGAGTGTTGTGGTAGCGTGGCTCACACCTTAATTTGGCGTTAAATGCTATGAGTATGAATAAACAAGGGTGCCCAATTTGTGGGTTTGCAGATGTTGTAGCGCTTGATGAGTTCAACTGCACCACATTTGAAATTTGTGAGTGCTGCGGTTCAGAGTCCGGCTTAGAGTATGATCAGTATTCCACGGCCGAGCATCTTAAAAAGATCCGTGAACAGTGGGTCGTTGAAAATAACTGTCAGTGGTGGGGTGATAAGAAATCTATCCCACAAAACTGGAACCCCAAGAAACAAATGGAGCTTGCCAGAATTGAAATTCCTCAGTGACGGCAAGCATTTTACAAGCGGCTGCATCGGACAAGTTTCCGCTGTCACCTTTTTGCAAAAACACGCAAAAAAGCCGCCATCAAAAATTTGCTCGGTGAGCCAGACGTTAGGTGCCCAAGGAGCTCACCTTGAAACAAATAATCATTCTTCTGATAGGGATATTTCTCATGAGTACAGTAAGTGCCGAAGTGCCAAAGGAACCAAAATTTAGAACGGTAAACAGCGCAGACCTCACAGTTCAGAAGGCTCATGCTATGGCAGCCAATTCCATGCCTCAGTTTATTGAATTGGTCAAATCGAGAGGTGAGAGTACTTTTATGGCTAAGCTGCGCTTTCGTGACCCGGAGCTCTCGCAAAAGTTAGGCGAAGAGCAGCTTCTGTATCTATGGCTTACTGATGTTTATTACCATGAAGAAGAGAACTTACTTTCAGGTGTTTTCTTTGAGGTACCAGACAGTTTGAGAAAGTGGCATCAGGTCGGGGAGCGGCTTGGTTTTGATGCTGAAGATGTATTCGATTGGATGGTAAATACCAATGGTCACGTTAAAGGTGCTTATACCATCCGTGTAACCAGAAACTCTCTTGCTGATGAACAGGCTAAGGCCGAATATGATGAATACATCGGGATTTCATCGTACGAACCACTTACGGAGTAAGTTCGCACCTCACAATGTGCGGCAACCTGACGCCCAAAGCTTCGTTTGTGTTTAGGTCACTACGCTGCCGCTTTGTTCAACACAAAAACAACTCCGCCTTGGGCGCGGCTGCGCAAGGCGTTAAATTACGTTGAGGGATTAATGAATAATTTAGAGAAATTTGGGAAGGTTATCGCTCAAGAGTTAAGAGATAAGGCATTGAATCGATATCTTGATTTAGAATCTGGGCAACTTAAATCGCCGGGAACTCAAGAACTAATATCAAAGTTAAGTGAGTTCACGCAAGAGCAGAAAGTTGTGGTAAGGAAGCTTCTTACGGAATGTGTCGATTCTGGAATTCATGATTTTCTATTTGCTATCGAAGCAGAGAAAGAAGATATTTGCGTATCAATAAACGGCGAAGATATAGCCAGTCAATCGGATGGCTTGGGCGGTGAACTTTATTCTGATGATGGTTGGTTTGAAAAGTACAGCGAGCATGGGCAGAGTGGAATTTAACAAGGGCCAGCAACGGATTTCCGGTCATTGGCCGGGGTTAACTCCATAGATTATGCAGATCAATATCGGCTCAATTACAACAGAGAAAGAGCTTCATGAAGCTCTAGCGAGCAGCTTAGGTTTTCCTGATTTTTACGGGAAAAATTGGGATGCATTTTGGGATGCTATTACGGGGCTGGTGGATATGCCGAATGAAATTGAATTTGTAGGCTCAGCGCATCTTCGCACTGTGCTTCCGGGCGCATACCAACAGCTTGGTGATTGCCTAGCTGATCTGGATAAGGAATATCCAGAACTGGGATGCCAAGTAATATGGAACTAAGAGGCTATAACAAGGCTGGGTGCGGCGGGTTAACTTGAAAGTATGAGCAAATACATTCCTAAAGAGTTAAAGGGTTTTATCCTTCCATTTAATTGGGACGTAAACAAGGTGTGGGGACTACTGGCTCCTATAGAAGATGTTGAATTAAGCGATTTTGAGTTTTTGTTTGAGCTTCCCTTTTGGAGCTCAAGGCCAAATGCGGGGATGCTTTTCGACATAAGCCCAAATCAGGTATTGGCAAATATGTATCTCTACCCACACCAGAAAGAACGAGTTGAGAAAGCCGATATACAGTATCCAATAGACTTTATTTTTGAGAATGGCACTTATTACATTCTAGATGGTTTACATCGGCTTGCTCGGCATAAACTTCTAGGCAATAGAACAGTAAAAGTACGAAGACATAAACTTGAAATTCGTACCAAAATACAAGTTAACAAATCGTTGTAGCATACAGCTCTAAATACTCCATTTCGCGGTGGGCTGTAGTCTCGCTCCCGCTTGCCGCTAAGCTTTGCGATATTAACCTAGACAATGATGGAAGAAATTCAAGCATGACTACCAACGCGTGGCTGAATTGGTTCCAAAGGTTTTGGTGGTTACAGTACGTTGCTTCAAATAAAATTGTGTGTTGGTTAGCAGCTTAATTCGGCGTTGGGGCAAACAGTAAGTAGTACCTATGAATATCGAAGAAATGGTTTTTGTGCGGTTTGATGAAGTTGGTTTTGATAGCCTTACCGAAGTAGAAAAGTGCTATTGGTTAATATGGCAGCTTGAAGCTGAAGCGAATAATGGTGGGTTAGAGGCGTTTCTAGAAAACTCTATCCAGTATTCAAAAGAAACGATTGATGCCCTTGAAAAAGTTAAAGCATACAAAATGGCTTCCTTGTTGAGTCATGCGGTAGATCTCTATACAGAAGATACAGAGAAGCTTGAATCAAATGAAATGCGCTCACTTTCTGATTGTTTTACTGATTATCCCGATAAGCTTGGCGATTTATTAGATAGTTATGTAAACCAGAATACATCTCAGTTATTGGGACCAAAGACTGATATCGAGCTATGGCAAGCCAAGAAGAAATTAGGACAAAATGTACCAAGTTTCGTAACTAAGGAAATCGATTACGAAGTTGAGGCAAAAGAAGATGCTAAATACTCAAGTAGGGCTTGTCCAGAGTGTAGTCAGCCAGTTCCTGACTATAGAAAAACATGCAAAAAATGTGGCTTTCCAGTTGGCCGGAAAATTCAGCCCTAGCAGGAAATAAAGTCTTAAAGTCTGGACTCCCGCCCATTACCTCCAGCGCCTAAACCTCAGCCTATCCGTCTTAGCTATGAAACGAGAGAGCGGCTAGAAAAGTTGGATAAAGAGGGTAATTTCCCCTCCACTTCGAGAGGTGCAGAAATGTTGCAACAAGGTCGCGCCTTGGACCCGCCTAGTGAGCAATAACGGGACTGAAATTTGAGATATTTTGCTACTTGAGGTGGATGCCCAGCGACTGCATGAATTGACCCGATTAACGGTGTTTTGGCAATAAAGCCACCCGCCGTTCCGGTATGTGTTTTTACACAGTTATAATGTCGTTTTTCAATTTTCAGTCATTTTAGCCCACTAATTTTTTTCAAAAAAAGCTCGGTTTGTTCACAGCTGATTTCCAACGCATTGATATATAATTACAAAAAATGTGTAGCCAGAAATTTAACAAGCCATACTAGGCTCGCTAAACTCAGTCTCGCTTTGTCT
>NZ_JBKFDK010000045.1:0-4727 GCF_046452435.1 Motilimonas thetidivivens | reverse complement strand
TTATAATCATCACTTAAGCTAGCAATACCTAGAGCACAAGCAGCAACCGTATCTACATCTCCACCGAACTCAACACTAGATAGAAGCACATCACTAAGGCTATTACATTTCCCCAAAACTGTTAAAACAGCATTTACAGTTTCAATACCGCAACATGCAACTTCTTTATCCCAGTCATTAATCCATTCATAATTTGTTTGCTCGCATACGAACTTAAATAACTCGTGTGGCGGACCAAGTTTAAAAATAAAAAAGTGGCTAGCTAATGCGATAGCTTGGGATGACTTTATACCAGCTTCTGTATCATGAGTTACACTTGCTTGAACTTTAGCCATTTGTTTCAAGGTTTCGAGTTCATTAATCACGCCTAAAGGAACAGATCGCATTGCTGCACCGTTAGCTGTACTTACTGGTTTAATTGTTGAAATCAATTCATCACCAGAATTTACTGCTGATAAAATCTTGTAAAAACCTTTTGAATAACCGATTCTCGTATCGCGCTTAAAGCACTCTACGAATTTGTTTGCGATGTTCTCTTTATTCCACTCTGTGGACTCTAGTATTAACTCCGCAAGTGCTAATGACATTTGGGTATCATCAGTATAATTTCCAGCTGGAATACCTAATCCATGCTCTTGATACGCTGTCAGATTGTTGAAAGTATCTATCTTCTCTCGCTCTGCAAACTCAAATCCCGCACCGTAGGCATCTCCCACTGCAATACTAAGTAGCATTACTATTCCTTTTTTAGATCAGTAAATTAGTTGTAATTTTGTATATGTAACTCTTAGATGACTAGTTAACTTAGAAAGCTAGCAACTAATCTATGGCCAACTCGGTACGAGTTGGCCATTTTAGACCAGCCGCCATGCCAATAAACTCAGCCAAACTAAATCTGGCTATTAATCAAAGCGCGGATTTCAGCCAGCGTGGTGGTTTTCACCAAGCGGCCATCTTCAAACACGGTTTCAAGTAGCCCTTGTTGCTCTTCGGCTTCAGTGACGTTATCCAGCACCACTAACTCGCCATTCACCCGCTCGACTTTTAGTAAACCTTTGGCTGACTTTTTCTTGGTGTCGGTTTTTGGGTCTTTGAAGATTGCCATGCGCTCGCCGTTTTTCACTACGCTAGTGGCTTTTACCGCACTGCCGTGAGTGTCGCGGGTAACGTATTGGTAGCTGTAAGAGCCTATGCCCAATACCACCTTAGACGCAAAACCTTTGTCCATTAGACGCTGTAAAATCTGGCGTTGACGCTCAAGGGTAATGGCATCACCGTAAATAGCACCTATGTGCGAATCGAGTAGCTTATAGCCTTTATCGGTAACAGTGCCACCAAAGGTATCCCACAGGCATTCAATCAAGCCCTTGATTTCACATGGCATTAACTCTTCTGGCTGAGCATCTTGAGCAACCACGGCATAAAACTTGTCGTCAAAGCTAAAGGCTTCGGCATCGGCCTTGCGTGCTTTTAAATTAGCTGCAGCTAGGGTGACGTCGGCAGAGCTAAACGGCGTTGCATGAACCAAGTAACCGGTTAAAATTTTCACTGGGTCACCAGAGTCTGGACGGATCACTAAGGTGCCATCGCGCTCCATAATCTCTTGTTTTAGCTGTGGTAAATATTCAGTCACTAGGGTCCAAAAGTCCCAAGTATCACTCACCACAGATAAAATGCCGGTTGGCGCTTGTTGCTGCATTAGGTAACGGAAAAATTCAATCTCACCTTCCATTAACCAGCTACAGGTTACGCTGTGCTCGGTGGCATCGACCGAACAGCCCACTAGCTCTTCATCAACATTAGCACCATAGTACTTTTCGGCGAATAACACGGCGGTAATGGTATCTGTGCCCACTAAGCCTGATGCTAGGTGACCAAAACCACTCATGGCCGCTGCCGCTTTACCGAACATGCCGCGAAATGAAAAGTCGTGACCTTGGAATGGCACAAAACTCATATCTAAACCGGTTTTGGCGGCAAACTCTTTAAACACTTTCATGTATGCCGTTGAGGTAGTGGCGCTGGTTTGAATTGGCCAGTTCTCGCAGCTAAGCACGGTTTCTATCATATTGGTTAACCACTGAAACCCAGCTTGAGTATTCACTATGGTCATAGGTGGTACTTGATAAGGCACCAGCGTGCCTTCTGGTAATGCCTTGATCCTAAGTGGTAAATAACCTAAATCATGAAGTTTTTCTAGGTAAGTTACGTCCACGCTATAGCCTAACATGGCCGATAAAATACGCTTGTGCTGAGCCACCGCCGTGGCCTTGTCGGCCTTGAAAAACGCGTCCCACTCTTCAATCAGATAAGACATGATGAAGTACTGCAAGCCAACAAAGGCAACCTTGTCGTTATTGGCTACATTGCTTAGCTTGCCAGAGCGTGAGGTAAAGTTGGCGTAAACCTCAGACACATCAGGGTGGTAAGCTCGGCCGTGAAACTCTTTGTAAACATCTTTTTGCATGGTTGGGGCTGAAATCGTCATTATCACTTCCTCTTTGCAGGATTAACTTAGGTGTAATTAAGCTAGGTGTAATTCGGTTGCACCTGTTACTTGAGGTGCAGGGAAAGATTCACTGGTGTAAATGGCATCAATCAAGCCATCAAACACCTCTAGGCCATTGGCAAAAATGCCGTGGGTAACAAACAAGCTAACGCGCTTGGCACCTTGCTGTTTTAAAACTTTGGCCAACTCGATAAAGGTGCGGCCACCATCGCAAATATCATCGGTGATCAGTACATCTTGATTGCTAATGTCACCAAAGATGGCGGTATGAGTAATTTCCCCGGTCGCCACATCGCGTACCTTTTCCGCTTGCACCACAGCTATACCGCCACCAAAAAACTTAGCTAGGTTGTGCACTTTTTTTGCGGCTCCCGCATCGGGGGCAACTAAGGTTAATTGACCCGCTTTAAGTTGGCTCACTAACTCAGCGTGACGAGCTAAAATCTCACCTTGAGACACATTAACCACGTTATTAATCAAGGCCGGTGTCACATCGCTATGGGCATCCCAAATGGTCACTTTGTTTAAGTTCAAGCCATTGATTAACTTGGCCATTACCGCAGCACCTAAGGCTTCACCCGAGTTGCAAACGCGATCTTGACGCGCATATGGAAAGTAAGGGGCGACCAACTCAATCGCAACTTGGCTGCCGTATTGACGCTGCAGGGCATCCACCGTGATGGCCAATTGCATAAACGCCGCTGAGTTGATTAAGCGCGTGGTGATTTCAATGCGAGAAACTTGCTCAACTTGCTGAGTTAAGCGCACATGCTCTTCACCGCCATTAAAGGTAAAGCTGTCAAAAGGGATTTCCGTTCCCTCTAACTGACCTGTTTGATATGCCTTGATTTTCATGGTTTAACTTCCTTTTATTAAGTGTCTCAAGGACTCTTTATTGTTTGAGATAAATATAGTCTCAGAGACTCTTTATTGTCAAACTTTATTTTTGTCTTTTAGACATTAATTAATAACTACTTCGCCTTGTTGTTAACAAAGGGAGGGAGAATGCGGGTTGATGATGACTCAAAATAAAGTCAAATCACAGCCTGCTTACTCCAGAATGTGGGACGGGCGTGCTAAAAAAGTAACCAGGCTTAGGGGCAAGCTAGATGAACGACTGGCTTTATCACTTCGCTGAGGTATCATATGGTCTCTGGGACTTAAATCGATACACCATATGAGCCAACAAACAGAACAAGCCTATTTAGCCAGTTACAATATTAAAGATTACGATGTCTGCCTCAACACGGTAGACAGTGTGCTATTTACCGTTATTGAAGGTGAGCTATACACCCTGCTGGTACGCCGAGCCAACCACCCTTATTTAGGTGCTTGGGGCTTGCCCGGTGGCTTTATTGATGTGCATTTAGATGAAGATCTCAGCGCCTGTGCCAATCGCCACTTAGCGGAGAAGACCGGCGTAACACCGCCCTACTTAGAGCAAGTCGCCAGTATTGGTAACAAAAACCGCGACCCGAGAGGTTGGTCAACCACGGTCACTTACTATGCCTTAATGGCGCATACCCATTGCACCGCAGATATCGATTCGGTTGACGATGTACAATGGCTGCCGCTGCAACAAGCCCTAAATATGGCGCTGGCGTTTGACCATAAACAGATGATCGAACAGGCATTAGCGCGTCTACAACAAAAAGCCTTATATTCATTGGTACCTGTGTATGCCCTGCCCGATACCTTCACCCTAAGCGAACTGCAACAATTGCATGAAGTTATCTTAGGTAAAACGATTCAAAGCAAATCATTTCGCCGCCGCATTGAGCTGGCAGATGTATTGGAAGAAACAGGCGAGCTGAGCAAAAGTAAAGGTAAAGGCAAACCCGCCGCAATATATCGCGTTAAAGCCGGCGCCGCAGATTATCGGTTTATGCGTAATTTGGAGTATTAGTCTAAGAGAGCACCTATCCTGTGGGAGTACCAGTCATGGTGCGATTTGAGCTCAGTACTCTATAGCTGCATGACTGCAGCTACCACTAACAATAGCCGCAGCACATTTTGACAGTGGTATATGGTGAGAGTGGCACCGAGTGGGAGCGGAATTTATTCCGCGAAATAGCGCGTAAACGACTCATTTATCGCGATTTAAAAATCGCTCCTACCCGAGCAATAAGTATTGGTTGGAACATCTAATCCTTTGGGAGCCCCTTGTGGGAGCGGAATTTATTCCGCGAATTAGCGCTAAACGACTCATTTATCGCGA
>NZ_JBKFDK010000044.1:0-9519 GCF_046452435.1 Motilimonas thetidivivens | reverse complement strand
CTACGGGGGGTTAAGGGATGGTGACGCCGCGTATTGTGATGGGCAGTTGGTCTAGGTGCCAGTTGTTTTGTGTGATCAGCTGTTGCAGGCAGCGGGTGCGATAACTGCTGGTGCGCAGTAATGGGTTGCTATGCCCACTTAACCAAGCATGTCGGGTTTGGGTGTATTGGCGGATCCATTCGCGCTCATCACCTTGGTGCGTTGGGGTGGTGGCGGCAAAGCGCTTGCGCAAAAAGGCCAAAATATGGCCTGAGTGAATGTATGAGTCATAAATCACTAGCTGGCTTAACGCTAGCTTGAAACCTTCCCGTTTGGCCCAGTGGTAGGCAGGTTGCCAGTAGTAGCGATCAAACAATTGATCTTGGCATTGGCGCATGATGGGGTCGTGCTTACCTGCTTGAATCAAATACTGTATAAATTCGGTATCTTGATGCAGCGGCTGGCGTTGTATTTGCTCTAGGTAAGGTTGCAGTTGCTTGGCCCAGCGTCCTTGCTGGTCGCAATAGAGTTTGAGCAAGGTGATCAGATGGCCTTGCTCGGTGACTTGGCTACGACCATAGCTAATTTGTTTACTGCCTTGTTTGCCGTCAGCATGTACGGCCAAGGCATGGTATTCGCCTTGAATTTTGCCGGTTTCAAACACGTTAACAATTTGGCAAATGCGCGCTTTGGTGGTTTGAAGTTCAGTGTTCGCTTTAAGTTGTGGCGCAGCTTGGCGCAACGTAATGGCCTTACTTGGGTTGTAATGTAGGCTCATGGCGCGGTGCTCTCACTGATTTGGTGATGGTGTTGGTCGTTGGCTTCGACTCGCCCTGTGACTATGGTGTTATATAAGTGGTTGAACACGGCACCGGGGCTGGTGTTATTTTGGTCGATAAAATAGCTGTGGCCCTTGGGAAAGTCATAACGGGTGTTGATGTCGTCACAATCTATGCTGTAAACATTATTGGCAACGGCTTCAAGATGCTCAGGGCCGCTGTGGCCAAGGCGGCGTGAGGCAATGCCATTGACTAAGTTAGATACTTTACTGGCGCGCAGGGCCAGATCATCACTGGCATAATACACACTCACATTGCGCGCAGCTTGGCTGATCAATCGCCCCGGTTGATTGGGCTCTAAGGTTTGGTTGTTCAGATCGGCGGCCATTAAAAACACATGGCGAAATAACAAGGGCACGCCGCTGGGTAAGTAATCATGCTGCCATTTGAATAAGGTCTCTCGCAGCACGCGATTGCCCATGGAGTGAGCTAAGACATTGATGCGTTTGAGGCAAGGGGCGTCCACTTGGGCATTTTGTTGTTGCCAGCCCAGTAGTTTTTGCAGTGCGCGCGCAAACGAGGTGCCACTGGCATCGGCGGATTTTTGGTCGTCCCAATAGTCCTTCACTATGCCCAGGTCGTTATCACACGGCCAGATGATGGGGATCACTTGCACTAAATTGGCTTGCTGACTGTCAAAGTAGGCCTGCAATTGCGCCACGCGGGGAAACACATCCGGCTCGGGTTGATTGCTAAAGCCATGCACGTAAAACAGCAGCTGTTGATAGGGGCTTTGTTTTAATTGCGCCATAAATGCCAGTGAGCCAAGCTCCTGATATTGATGTTGGCTGTTACGCTGGCAATAAAACACTTCACAGCTGGGGGCATTACAGTGAGGATCAAAGCTAAAGTTGCGTGGTAGTCGCGCGCTTTTCGAGCGGCTTGCGGGGTGTATATTGGTAATAAAAAGCATGGTGAGACCTAAGGTTAAATCATTAAACCTAGTCAATTAAATGCTCCTTGTTGTTCTTTTTGTCATTAGTGTGCGCGATGATAGTTTAATCCCTATAAAAATAGGGGATAAATCGCATTTTTAGGCTTTGGTGTTTGGGTTGATAGCCATTAGCAAGTTATGTTGTTGATGTGGTTGACATGAAGTTGACCAGTATTAAATAAAGACTTTGTTTAAGGATGAACAATGAAACTTATCTTTCCGCTTGGCTTGGTGGCGTTGTTAGTTGCTGGCCAAGTTAATGCCCGTCCCAGTTGGTGTAGCGATCTGCCCGATAGGCCAGTCAATAATGAAGACGCTTTTTTAGTCTCTGAGGCTGCCAAGCCAAATATCTCAGCCCCTGAATGGCAAGCAGAGCAAGTTTACCAAAAGGGCGATGTTGTGATGTTTGGTGAAGAGCTTTATCAAGCCCGTTGGTGGACTCAATTTGAGGCACCGGGTCCGGCTTGGACTAGCTGGGAGCGCATCAAACAAGATAATGCTCCTTGGCAACAAGACCTAGTGTACGAACAAAATAATACGGTGCTGTTTGATGGCCATATTTTTCAAGCGCAATACTGGAACCAAGGGAATTCCCCTGCAGAAAGCGGCGCTTGGCAGCTGGAGAAACAAAGTGAAAAATTGCTAGCCAGTGAGTTGGTAATTTCAGGCTATCAGTGTTTAGCTCCACTTGAATGGTGCTCAGAATTGGCTGCTGAAGAAGAATCACATCGTGCATTATGGATGAAACCAGAGATTACAGATCAAATATTGTATGACTATGTCATTATCGAGCACGGCGACAAGGTAACAACGGTGCCGTTTGAGGCGGTAGTTGAAGGGCAGGTATGTCAAGGCCAAGTCGCTTGTAATAATCTACTTGATGGGCAAGCCAAATTTGTAGAGTATCGAACAGGTTATAGTTATACATACCGGATCATTCATGGTGATTGTGGACCTGCGCCAACGCCTTTGCCAACGATTGAGCCAACACCACCTATGGTTGAGATTAAGCAAGATGTGTTAACGGCAGATGAGAGCAAGTCCTCGGCTAAAACAGATGTTCAAGTCGTGGTGAAGTATTGCAATCAAGATCATCTGTGTCGCCCTATTGTCATAGACTGAGATTAGGCAAATAAACCCTGAAGTTATCGATAATTTACTAACCAACTTTGTTTAAGGATGAACAATGAAACTTATTTTTCCGTTAGGCTTGGTGGCGCTGTTAGGTGCTGGCCAAGTGAATGCAAGCTGCATGGTGATACCAGACGAGTTAATGAAGACCTCTACGTATTTAACCGTAGAGCAGCCTAAGCCAAATTTGGTTGCGCAAGAATGGCAACCCGAGCAAATTTATCAAAAGGGCGATGTGGTGCGCTTTGGTGAAGAGTACTATCAAGCACGCTGGTGGAGTCAGTTTGAAGCCCCCGGGCCTGCTTGGGTCAGTTGGGAGCGTATCAAGCAAGATAGCGAACAATGGCAGCAAGAGCAGGTTTACGAGCAAGGCGACAAGGTGTTGTTTGAAGGCCGCTTATATCAAGCCCAATATTGGAATCAGGGCAATTCACCCGCAGTCAGTGGGGCTTGGAGTTTAGACCCTCAAGGCGAAAAAATGTTGGCCAGTCAGTTTGTTATAACTGGTTATGGTTGCGTTCGCCCGCCATCGGATTTTTATAGTGATACTTATTGGGAATCAACTAGTAACCATTATCTGCGTATGCTTGAAGAGGTCACCGATGAAATCTTATATGACTATGTGATCATTGAGTACAATGGTGAAATAAGTACAGTGCCATTTGAAGTTAGTGTTGAAGGGGTGGAATGCAGTGGTCAACAAGCTTGTAACGCCGTGCTAGATGGGCAAGCTAAGGCCGTGGTGTACAAGACGGGTTACAGTTATATGTATCGTCGTACCCATGGTACTTATGGGCCTACACCAGAGCCGACGATGCCACCCGCTATGTCCGCTGAACAAGTTGATGAGCCAAATAGCCAAGAGCCAGCGTCAAATGAACAAAGTGATGATAGCGCATTGGTTAAATACTGTAACCAAGATCACCTTTGTCGAGCCATTGAGTTTTAATTAAGGATTTGTCACTAACCCAAAATAGCGTTTTGCCTGTACTGGTCAGCGCTATTTTTTTGGCCTTTTTCTCAGTTTTACTAATTGTTGTTATCTTGATTTTTACTTTACCTATAATGGAGATGCCTGTTTGTAGGCACTGATTTAGCTGACATGGTGTTGGCTGTGAAATTTAAGGATGAATGTATGAAAACCGCTTTATCTTTGGGCGCGGTTGCCCTGATTTTGGCCGGGTCGGCTAATGCAACCTGTGGCCCTATTATGGTGTCACCTGCACCCACTAATCCAGACATCGTTGTTGATCGCCCTTATGTTGATGTGTTTGCGCCGGCTTGGGAAGCTGACAGGGTTTATCAAAAAGGCGAAATTGTCCTGCATACCGATGGTGTGTATCAAGCGCGTTGGTGGACGCAAAATGAAGAGCCAGGGCCAACTTGGGCGAGTTGGGAGAAACTAAAACGCGATTATGACGAGTGGAGTAATGACACCGTTTACAATCAAGGCAATCTTGTTTTGCACGCAGGCAAGGCGTATCAAGCGCAATATTGGACGCAAGGGCACAATCCCATTAACGGCACTCCTTGGCTAGAGACAGAATCGAGCAAGAAATTGCGAGCGGCTGAGTTTATTCAAGAAAGCTATGACTGCGGTGCACCTCCGCAATACAATCCCGATGGCAGTTATTATTACACCCGTCATTATGTGCGCAGCATTAGTTTAGCCACGGAGGTGACCGACGAGGTGATCTTTGATACGGTGCGTTTCTCAAACAATTTCACTGGCCGCGTAGAGATGATCACCGCGGTGATTGAAGGTCAAACCTGTCAAGGCCAAGCCGCTTGTAATGCGTTGCTTAACGGTGAAGAAAAACAAGTGAGCTACTATTCTTTGGCCACTAAATCTTGGTCTAAAACATATGGCTCTGTGATGCCAACGCCGACACCTCAGCCAACGTACGAACCCACGCCAAATTATGTGCCAAGGATCGAAACGGGTGAACTCGATGAGCGTACTATGCAGCCGCCTACCTATGAGCCAACGCCGCCACCAGAAATGATTTTGGTGTGTAACAACCAGGATATGTGTCGTCAGGTGATGATCAACTAGGCTATCTGACCCTGTGGGAGGCGAGCTTGCTCGGCGAAATTGCACTTGCTGTTAGGTGCTTCCCTGAGCGAGCTTAGGTCCCACAGGTGATCTTTTCAACGAATGTCATTTATCGCTGGTGCTGTCATTCTAGAACAAACCCAGCGGGCAATGGCGTTAAAATTTGTACTCACTGCCCATATCTGCTAAATATCAACCCCATCAATAATATTGAAATGTAATAGGTTTTCCATGAAGGTGCTGGTAGTTGAAGACGAACAGGCCATAGCAGATAACATTCTTTATTCCCTTAAACTGGAAGGCTTTGCGGTGCAGCATTGCATGCTAGGCAATGACGCTTTGTCTTTGTTAAAGCTGCAACCTTTTGATCTCATCATTTTAGATGTTGGCTTACCTGATATTAATGGGTTTGAAGTGTGTAAATTGGTCCGCCAATTTAGCGACTTGCCTATTATCTTTTTAACCGCGCGCGATCATGAAATCGATCGCGTCGTCGGCCTAGAGATAGGCGGCGATGATTACGTGACTAAGCCTTTTAGTCCGCGTGAGCTGGTGGCTCGAGTGAAAGTGATTTTAAAGCGCGTTGGGCCAGCGCAGCCAGTGTCAGTCGCGCATAAACAGGGAGCCGTTTTGCTATGCGATGATGTTAAAAAACAGTGGCTCTATTACGGTGAACCCCTTGATTTAACGCGTTATGAATATGGCTTATTAGCTACCTTATTCAGCCAACCAGAGCGGGTATTTAGCCGCGAGCAATTAATGGCTGAAGTTTGGCCCGATGCGTGTGGCAGTTTTGATCGCGCCGTTGATACCCATATTAAGGGGCTAAGAGCGAAGCTAAAAAAAGTCGCTGAACATGATCCGATTAAGACCCATCGTGGTTTGGGTTACAGCTTAGTGCTGCCTGGCTCGTAAGTGAAAGGTGAACCATGAGATTGGCCAAAATTAGTTTTCGCTTACGTTTGTTTTTGTTTTTCTTTTTACTGATAGCAGTGGGCTTGTCATTGCAATTAAACGTGCTGATCAGCGAGTTAAAGCCGGGACTGCGTCAAGCCACCGAAGAAAGCATGGTGGATGCGGCCAATTTGCTGGCGGAAATAGCCACGCCCGAACTGGTACGCGGTGAGCTAATAAACGGCGAGTTTGATCGCGCCTTTAGCGCATTTAAGCAACGCGAGCTCAATGCGCAAATATGGACCAAGGCCAAAACCGAAAGCTTGCTTCGGGTCTACATTACCGATCATCGTGGTGTGGTGGTTTATCACAGTGAAGGCCATGATATTGGCAAAAGTTATTACCGCTGGAATGATGTCCATCGCACTCTACACGGCCAATACGGTGCTCGCAGTACAGAAGCTGTGCAAGGGGACCCATTAACCTCAGAGATGTATGTGGCGGCGCCTATCTTAGTGGGTGAACAAGTGATAGGTGTGCTGACTTTGGTCAAACCCAATCTCTCATTGCAGCCTTTTTTGGAGGTTTCGCGTGACAAAGTAGAGCGCTTTGGGCTGATATTAATCTTACTGGCGGTGATATTGGGCTTAGCCGTGAGTTATTGGTTAACGGGATCCATCAGAAAGTTACGCGACTACGCTGTGGCGGTAAGTCAAGGCAAAGAGGCAGCCTCTGTACCGCATTTCTCCGATGTTGAGCTTGAGCACTTGGCCCAAGCCATGGCGCACATGCGGGTGCAGTTAGAAGGCAAAAATTACGTTGAGCAATACATTCACAGTTTAACCCATGAAATGAAAAGCCCTGTCGCTGCCATCAAAGGGGCGGCTGAGTTGTTAGAGCAGGGGTTGCCCGTGGCGGATCAAGGGCATTTCATCGCCAATATTAAAAATGAAAGTGTGCGCATCGAAACCTTGATCAACCAGTTATTGGCTTTAGCTGCGCTGGAAAACCAGCAGGGGTTACAAAACATTGCCACGGTTGACTTAATGCAACTGGCGCAAGGTGTGGTTGAGCGGTTAGATCTCGCGCTCAAGGAAAAGCAACTAAGGGTGAACATTGAAGGTGCTGGCAGCGTTGAAGGTGACGGCTTTTTATTAGGTCAAGCCATTGAAAATTTGATGACTAACGCAATTGATTTCAGCCCTGTGGGGGCGGCAATCGGTTTGACGATCGGCGCTGATAAAGAGCACGCTATCATTGAGGTGACCGACCAAGGCCCTGGCTTACCCGATTACGCACTGCCACGGGTGTTTGAGCGTTTTTATTCTTTACCGCGTCCTCACAGTGGCAAGAAGAGCTCAGGGTTAGGCTTAAGCTTTGTTCAGCAAATTTGTTATTTACACCAAGCGCAATGCCGTTTGCAAAATGGTGATGTGGGTGCCATCGCGCGGCTGATCTTGCCGTTAACTCAGCAAAAATAGGTGTGAGTGGGTAGATAAATTACACATAAAACACACCAAAGCCACATCGTTCACCCACATCCCTTGGTTACTCTTTTGTGATATCAAAAGGGAGAGCCAATATGAAATCGATGTTAGGAAAAAAAATAGTTTTCTTAGTCATTAGCGGGTTACTGGCCGCTTTTGCGTTAACCGTGATCGAAGACCTGATTCAACAGCGTTTGTACTATCAAGATGAAGCAAAACGCAGTGTCGCCCACGCTTGGAGTGGTCAGCAACAAGTGTTTGGCCCCATGCTGGTGGTGCCGTACCATTACCGTGAAGTGAAATCGGTTTGGGACAGTAAGCTTGAAAAGTATATTGAGCGAACGGTTGAGCATCGCAGTGTGCTGTACATCATCCCTGAGCAGCTGAAGTTGAATTCACAAATGACCACGCAGCAACGCTCACGAGGGATCTTCTCGTTTCCTGTGTTTACTAGCCAAATGACCTTAGCGGGCGAGTTTGATTTAACCGAGTATAACCGACTTAAGAACATGCCCAATGTATTTAAAATTGAAACGCCGTATTTGGCTGTTACCTTATCCGATATGCGCGGCATTAATAATAAGCCTGTGTTGAACTGGCAAAGTACCCAGCGCAGCTTTGCCGCGGGAAGTAACTTGAGTTTTAGTCCACAAGGCGTGCACGCGCCGCTAGAAAATTTAACCGGGACTCACGCCGAGTTTGCTTTTGAACTTAACCTGCGTGGCATGGATACGCTGTGGTTTACGCCTATTGCCAAAGATACTAAGGTGGATTTAGCTGCCAGTTGGCCCCATCCGAATTTTGTCGGCCAGTTTTTACCGACCGAGCGTGAAATCAATCAAGAGCAGTTTCAAGCCAAATGGCAAGTATCTGAATTTAGCAGCAATATCACGCAGAATGTGACTCATTGCCAAACTGGGGATTGCTCGGCGTTGATGAGTAATCGTTTTGGTGTGAGTTTAAACACGCCCGTGGATATTTATCGTCAATCTATTCGCAGCGCTAAATACGGTTTGTTATTTGTGGGGTTAACCTTTATTAGTTTCTTTATGTTTGAAATGCTCAAACGTCTGCAAATTCACCCGGTGCAATACACCTTAGTCGCGCTGGCGCTATCGGTGTTTTATTTATTGTTAATTGCATTGTCTGAGCACCTTGGATTTTTGATGGCTTATGGCCTAGCCACCAGCGCTTGTGTGTTATTACTGACTTTTTACCTGACCTCAATACTGCGCAACGTAAAATGGGGGCTGGGCTTTGGCGGCTTTATTACTTTGTTGTACGTGCTGCTGTATGTGATTTTAAGCTCTGAAGATCATGCGTTATTACTGGGCGCAGGCCTAGTGTTTGCCACCCTTGTTTTAGTCATGGCTGCCACCCGTCATTTAGATTGGTATCAAGTAAGTAATTGGGCCAGTGAAAAAGCCAAGGCGCAACTATATCGAAATAAAGCCGAGGATGAATGGGAGGTTGAGGTGTTAGACGAGCCCGAAACCCCGGCTAATCCGGCAAACAACTAGCTTTGCTGGATAACCCTCATCGCGGCTTAAAAGCCGCTCCTACGGGGTTGAGTAGGAGCGATTCTTAAATCGCGAATTAAGTTAAATAAATACAATCCCAATGTGGGTAATTTTTCACGGAATTGGTTATGTTCGCGCGTAACGGATTTGCAATTATGTAACGGCAAACAGAGACGATATCTTCCTCGGCGCGTAGGGCATGATCATAATAGCTTGGTTGCCAAATTTTCCCATCAGCTCTGTTTTGTAGGTGGAGTTGATATGCGGTTTTTTGTTTTACCGTTTTAACTAATTGGCTTAATGATACTGCATAGGTGAGCTGTACCAACCAATGGAAATGGTCGGGCATAACCACAAAGGCCAATGTTTTTGACTGATTATCTAAATCTGATTGTTTTAGTATATTGATGAGTATTCTGGCTGCATGTAGATCATTGAAAAATGGTTGCCTTAGGTGGGTGACAGCAGTGAGAGAATATATTTGATTGGGGCTGGAAAAACGCCCACGTCTTAAGTTAGCGCCATGAGCCGTCATAAGCAGTAGATAGAGTTTAACTATTTATCATCTAGCATAGTCAATGATCACCAATTCCAGTAGGAGCAATTTTTAAATCGCGATGAGTCTGGATTTAATACCGCGTTTTGGCTTTGTCACTATCTTCAATCGTGGCTTAAAAGC
>NZ_JBKFDK010000043.1:0-9965 GCF_046452435.1 Motilimonas thetidivivens | reverse complement strand
TTGATTAGGTTTTATTCTTGATTTTCCAAGGAGTAAGATTCTCGTTGCATTACTTTTTTCGAATATCTTTTCGATGTAAATGGTTCCAAATATAGTAGCTATGAGGGATGCTGAGAAAATAATATAGTTATCAGCGCTGAAGACTCTTTCTAATAATATTCTTGTTCCAGCTGTGAAAAATACATGGTAAAGGTAAATTGAGTATGAGAATGTGCCAATCCAAGCAAGCGTTCTAATTTTTAGTCCAGATAAATACATTGTTGTACAAGATAATAATCCAATAGTTAGCCCTAAAATACTTCTTTTTCCTTTCGGCTCTATATATCCGAAATATATGCATGCGTATGACAATAGAGCGGTTAAGGCTATTAATGAAAATATAACAGGATTTATTTTTGTTAATAGTTTGTATCTTTCAATAGCCATTCCAAATAAAAAGAATGGTGTTAGGTATATGAATCCTGATATTGAGAAATAATCTATTTTTAGCGGTGATATGTAGAGAAGAGATGTTAATGTGAATATGGTGAACCCCCCTTTTTTTGTACTGAACACATGTAGTTTTTCTAACATTACAATAAGTAAAAATAATATAAATAATGATTCAATAAACCAAAAGTGAGCAACTGGTATTATATGTACTAGATGCCAAGAGTTGATATTAGAGTTTGTTCCTGGTGTGATTGATTGAAGAACTGCAAATGTTGTACCTACTGTTAACATTGGCAAAAGCAATCTTCGAGATTTTTTTGAAATGAATTTTAAGGAATTATTATTAAAAGGTCGGTAGGCATACACAACCCCGGATAAAAAAGTAAATAATGGCATTCGTAAATATGCCAGAATATCATTTATCTCTCGGAACATTCCACTTTCAATTCTTAACCCATTTTCTGGAGTTGAGCCAATAATGTGGTATGAAATTAGCAAAATACATGCTATTCCACGTAAGGTATCAATCTGTATTCTTTTACTATCCATGGTTAGTTAAACCTACTAATCAAGAAATTTTTGTGTTAAATGATGTGTAAGTGATTATTTTACCATGCTTTTATCTTTTTTTTGATTGTTTTTTTGTTAAGTTTTTCTTGATGATATTTGGTCCACCTATTTCTTTCGCCCCCATACTAGTCTTTAATTAACATAATCATCCAACGGATCTGGAGTGTGTTATGTTACTTCCTGTGATCATGGCTGGCGGCTCGGGCACTCGCTTGTGGCCGCTTTCTCGTAAGCTACATCCTAAGCAGTTTCTTTCTTTATATGGTCAGGCCACTATGTTGCAGGCAACGGTGGGTCGGCTTGCTGATATTTCGCATCTATCGCCACTGATTATTTGTAACGAAGAGCATCGCTTTACGGTGGCTGAGCAAATGCGCCAAGCGGATTTGCCGCACAGTGGCATTTTACTTGAGCCTGAAGCCAAAAATACCGCGCCTGCGGTGGCTTTGGCGGCGTTTCAAGCCTTGGCTCAGCATCAAGATGACGATCCTCTATTGCTGGTTTTAGCGGCAGATCATGTGGTTAAAGATGAAGCGGCGTTTTGTGTGGCTGTGAACAATGCGATTAGCGCTGCGCAGGCTGGCAACTTGGTCACCTTTGGCATAGTGCCGGATCACCCTGAAACGGGCTATGGCTATATTAAGCGGGGGCAGCCTTTGGCTTTGACGGATGGCCAAGGTGAGCTGTTTGAGGTAGCCCAATTTGTTGAAAAGCCAGACTTAAATACTGCAAAGGCGTATGTTGATAGCGGTGAATATTCGTGGAATAGCGGCATATTTTTATTTAAGGCCAGTGTGTTTTTGGCCGAGTTGAAGCAGCACAGCCCTGATATTTACCATGCTTGCCAAGCGGCTACGCGTGAGTTTAATCCCGATCTCGATTTTATTCGCATTAATGGCGATGATTTTGCCCAAAGCCCTGAAGACTCTATTGATTATGCCGTGATGGAAAGAACGCACCGTGCGGTGGTGATGCCGATGGAGTGCGGTTGGAGTGATGTTGGCGGCTGGTCGGCGTTGTGGGAAGTATCCGATCAGGATGAGCGCGGCAATGTGTTTCGCGGTGATGTGTTAGATATTGATTCTCACAATTCCTATATTTATGCGCAAGATACCTTAGTGGCCAGTATTGGCCTAAAAGATACCATAGTGGTGAAAACCAAAGATGCGGTGTTGGTGGCCGATAAGTCACGGGTGCAGGAAGTGAAGCATCTGGTTGATAATCTAAAAGCCGCTCAGCGCAGCGAGGTGCTACATCATCGCGATGTGCAGCGACCTTGGGGTAAGTATGACTCGATTGATACCGGCAATCGGTTTCAGGTGAAGCATATTACGGTGAAACCGGGCGCTAAATTATCGGTACAAATGCATCATCATCGCGCCGAGCATTGGATTGTGGTGTCGGGCACGGCCAAGGTAACGAACGGTGAGAAAACTTTTTTACTTAGTGAAAATGAGTCAACTTATATTCCTATTGGTACGGTTCATGCACTTGAAAATCCGGGCAAAGTGCCTCTTGAGTTGATTGAGGTACAATCGGGTTCTTATCTTGGTGAAGACGATATTGTGCGGTTTGAAGACAGATACGGCAGGGCCGAGAAATGAGTGTGGCGCAGATTATTAAGGATAGCGGTATTGCTTTTGGCACCAGTGGCGCACGAGGCTTAGTTAAGGATTTTACTGCGCCGGTATGCGGGGCTTTTACCTTAGCTTTTATTGAGGTGATGCGGGCGAGTTTTGAATTTAGTCGCATTGCGATTGCGATTGATAATCGGCCAAGTAGCCCTGAAATGGCGGTGGCTTGCATGGCGGCGGCTAACTCGATGGGGTTGGCGGTTGATTATTATGGTGTGATACCAACGCCTGCCTTGGCGCTGACATCGATGGCGGATAAGGTGCCTGCCATTATGGTTACGGGGAGCCATATTCCGTTTGATCGTAATGGGCTGAAGTTTTATCGCCCTGATGGTGAAATTTCAAAACAAGACGAACAAGGTATTTTGGCCGTGTCGACGGCGCTTCCCTCCTTGGTGTTACAAGGCTTGCCAGCCAGTAGCGATAGAGCAGAGCGAGCTTATTTGGCTCGGTATTTAAACGTATTTGCGCCGCATTTTCTTAAAGGTAAACGCATTGGTATTTATGAGCACTCTAGCGCGGGTCGCGATTTATACGCCAGCTTGTTTGAACAATTAGGCGCGACTGTGATTTGCCTTGGCCGCAGTGATAGCTTTGTACCCATCGATACCGAAGCGGTGGCGCTGGTTGATATTGAAATGGCGCAAGATTGGCAGCGTGAACATCAGCTTGATGCGCTATTTTCTACCGACGGTGACGGCGATAGGCCGCTATTGTCCGATGAAACGGGCACGTATTTACGCGGTGATGTATTGTGTTTATTGGCAGCAAAAAGCTTAAACATTGAGGCGCTCGCTGTGCCTGTGAGCTGTAATTCGGCGATTGAAGCATGCGGCGCATTTAAACAGGTTGAGCGCACGCAAATTGGCTCGCCTTATGTGATTGCCGCGTTTGATGCTTTGTTGCAATCCTTTCAACGCGTTGCGGGTTTTGAGGCAAACGGCGGCTTTTTATTAGGCTCAGATATTGATGTGAATGGTGCTGCGCTAACCGCCTTGCCTACCCGTGATGCGGTGTTACCTGTACTGGCTGTGCTGGCAATGGCGGGTAATGAACCGATTTCGCTGCTGGTTAATGAGCTGCCGCCGATATATACCGCCAGCGATCGTATTCAGAATTTTGCCCGAGAGAAAAGCCTAGCGATCATTGAGCAGGGCTTGGCGGAGCCGCAGGCATTGTTGCACCAATTAGGGCTGGGTGAATTTGATGTAGCAGATGTGAACACCACAGATGGCCTGCGAATGACACTGAGTAATGATGAAGTGGTGCATTTAAGGCCGTCAGGCAATGCGCCCGAGCTGCGATGTTATGCAGAAGCTAAATCCAGCACTCGAGCTATGCAGTTGGTCGTGCAATGTTTGGGAGCATTAAGTTTAGGTTAATGCGGGTTTTGGGTGATATTCGCCGAGCGAGCTCGGCTCCCACAAGGGGTCTGGCTAGTGGTTGGTTTGTAGGACCTGAGCTTGCTCTGGGAATGGGTGAGATGTTCGCCGAGCAAGCTCGACTCCTACAGGGTTTTGGCTCTTGTAGGACCTGAGCTTGCTCAGGGAATGGGTGAGATATTCGCCGAGCGAGCTCGACTCCTACAGGGGGGTTGGTTCGTGGTTAGTGTGTTGGTTTCTGTAGGACCTGAGCTTGCTCAGGGAATGGGTGAGATATTCGCCGAGCGAGCTCGACTCCTACAGGGTTTTTGGCTCGTGGTTAGTGAGTTGGTTTTGTAGGACCTGAGCTTGCTCAGGGAATGAGGTGAGATATTCGCCGAGCGAGCTCGGCTCCCACAAGATTTCTATCTGCTAGGTGAGGTGATGATATATGGTTAGGTATCATGCTAATGATTTGCGCAAAGGCAGGATTTCATTAGTGGATCACCTTTATATGGTTACCGCGAATACTTACCAACGGCAGACCATTTTCTCTCGCTTCTTCTCAGCTCGTATTTTGATCCGCTGTATGGGGAAAGCTGAGCTTGAGGGTAGATGTTTAACTCATGCGTTTGTCGTTATGCCAGATCATTTTCATTGGTTGGTGACGCTAACTAGTCAGCAAACCTTGAGCGATTTAGTTGCCAGTGTGAAGCGAGAAACGAGTTATTTATTGCATCAGCATGATCTTTGGCATGAGGCAGTTTGGCAAAAAGGTTTTCACGATCATGCGTTGAGAGGCGATGACGATGTTGTGTCGGTTTGTCGTTATATTGTTGCCAATCCTTTAAGGAAGGGGTTGGTGGGTTCGGTGAATGACTATCCCCATTGGGATTGTCGATATTTGTAGAATGATATTCGCCGAGCAAGCTCGGCTCCCACAGGGGGTTTTGCTCGTGGCTAGTGTGTTGGTTTTTGTAGGACCTGAGCTTGCTCAGGGAATGGGGTGAGATATTCGCCGAGCGAGCTCGGCTCCTACAGGGGGTCTGGCTAGTGGTTGGTTTGTAGGACCTGAGCTTGCTCAGGGAATGAGGTGAGATATTCGCCGAGCGAGCTCGGCTCCTACAGGGGGGCTGGCTAGTGGTTGGTTTGTAGGACCTGAGCTTGCTTCAGGGAGCCTGAAAGAACATCGCTAAATAATAGGCTTTTAAACATATTATTGCTGGGGAGGTTGGTTTGGAAATTAAACATTGGGGCGCGGTTAACGGTGTCACCGGCTCTTGCCATGAATTAGTGCTGGATCAACACAACAGTATTTTGGTGGATTGCGGCTTATTTCAAGGGGCTGAAACCGCTGGTAAAACCAGTGCGCAGCAACTGGCGATTGAATTTGATATCAGTACGGTCAAAGCTCTGGTGCTTACCCATTGTCACATTGATCATGTGGGTCGCATTCCTTATTTATTAGCGGCGGGGTTTAACGGGCCTATCTATGCCACTGAGGCGACGGTGGCCATGTTGCCGATGATTTTACGCGATGCCCTTAAGCTTGGCGTCACCAAAGATCAGCGGTTAATTGATGCCTGTATTGACAAACTTAAAAGCCTAATGGTGGCTGTGGACTATCAAGTCTGGCAGCCTTTGCCAGTGAATGGACTAGCCAAGGTTAAGTTTAAACCGGCGGGACATATTTTGGGCTCAGCATATTTGGAATTTAACTGTGGCAAAGGTAAGCGAGTGGTGTTTTCGGGCGATTTGGGCGCGCCTTATACGCCATTATTGGCGGCGCCAAAAAGTCCTTATCAAGCCGATGTGTTGGTGATTGAAAGTACCTATGGCGATCATTGCCATCAGGGTCGCTTGTCTCGCGCTGCGCTGCTTAAAACCACCATCGAAAAAGCCGTTGCCGATAATGGGGTGGTGCTTATTCCGGCTTTTAGCATTGGCCGCACCCAAGAGTTATTGTATGAGCTGGAAGAGATCGTGCATCGCGAGTCTAAGCTAAATCCTGCGGGCAGCTGGGCTAATTTAGAGGTGATTATTGACTCACCAATGGCCGCGAGTTTTACCGACTATTATCGTGATTTTAGCCAGCTGTGGGATAAAGAAGCCAAGCGCAAGGTCGCGACGGGTCGCCATCCGTTGGATTTTTCTACTCTTTATACCGTGGGCTCGCATCAAGAGCATTTACAGGTGATGGAATATTTGGCCAAGCGCAATAAACCGGCCATCGTGATCGCGGCCAGTGGTATGTGCAGTGGCGGTCGTATTGTTAATTATTTGGCTAATTTCTTGGGCGATGAGACCACGGATGTGTTGTTTGTGGGCTATCAAGCCAAAGGCTCATTAGGGCGCGATATTCAGCAATATGGCCCTGATGGTGGTTATGTGTTTATTGATGACCAGCGCATTGATATTAAGGCGGGGATCCATACCTTATCTGGCTATTCGGCTCATGCCGACCAAAAAGACTTAGTGAATTTTGTTAAACGCATGCGCAAGCCACCTAGGTTGATCAAAATCGTGCACGGTGATGAGGCGGCAAAGCAACAATTAGCTGAGCTATATCAACGGTTACTGCCGAATTGCCAAGTTGAAATAGCTCAGTATGCGATAGATGTGCCCAGTGAGTGTTAGGCGACAAGCACTAAGCAAAGGTTAATTATTGCGTTTTTTCTTCTTGCTCGCCATCAAGTAACCATAGTGCTAATTCAGTCTTTTTCTGTTTTATCACATCGTTAACTTGTTGTTCTAAATCTTGCTCAGTCAGGTTTTCTAATGACGATAGCGAGGTGCCTAGGGTGTCTGATACGGCTTCATCAACCTGCGCGATGGCCGCATCTTTTGCATCTTGGTAAGCATCTGCAGCAATTTGCTCTTTAGCTTCAATCAGTTGCTCTACGTTTAGGCCATCGAGCTTAATGCCGGTATTCTCTTCTAAGATGGCTTTACCGCTGGCTTTAACTTCATCCTTGGTTTCGGTAACGAATTCTTTGATTGGCTCGCAGCCGACCAAAAAGCTAAGGGTTACGGTTGTAATCAATAATGCAGCTTTCATAATAGGGTCTCCGTTAAACTAGGTTTAACACTATGGCACAGATTCTGTGACATATAATGTCAGCCTCAATATACTTAATGCGAATAAGTTGTCCTAGTAATATTGTAAAATAACGGGGTGAAATTTATATCAATGGCAGCTGGAGGCCCTGTTGTCAGGTATGGTTATAACACCGCGATTTGCCGCCTTGCCGATGCGGCGGTATAATTCGCGCAGTTTTGTTAAGCGCCGCTTTTTGCTTGTGCGTTACATTCCCAATCTGTTGTAAATTAAGGAATATTTTCTATGTCGCACGATTCTCACCTGCAGCGCTTTTCCGTTGCCCCGATGCTGGATTGGACCGATCGCCATTGTCGCTACTTTCATCGTTTAATGTCGCAGCATACTTTGCTCTATACGGAGATGGTCACCACGGGCGCCATATTGCATGGCAAGGGAGATTATCTCGCCTTTAATGAAGCCGAGCAGCCTTTGTCTTTGCAATTGGGTGGGAGCGATCCGAAGGCGTTAGCCCAGTGCGCCAAGATTGCCGAGCAACGCGGCTATAACGAAGTGAATTTAAATGTAGGTTGTCCGTCTGATCGCGTGCAAAGTGGGCGCTTTGGTGCGTGTCTTATGGCTGAGCCTAGCTTAGTGGCTGATTGCGTGAAGGCGATGCAAGATGCGTGTGATTTACCCGTTACGGTAAAAACGCGAATTGGTATTGATGAGCAAGACAGTTATGAATTTTTAACGGATTTTGTCAGCAAAGTTGCGGATGTGGGCTGTGATACTTTTATTGTGCATGCGCGTAAAGCTTGGCTAAGTGGCTTGAGCCCGAAAGAAAACCGCGATATTCCGCCGCTGGATTACCCGCGGGTGTATCAGCTTAAGCAAGATTTTCCGGATTTAGTTATCGCGATTAATGGTGGTATTAAAACCTACGATGAATGTGATGAACATTTGCGCCACCTTGATGGTGTGATGCTGGGACGTGAGGTTTACAGTAACCCGTATTTATTGGCCGAGGTGGATCAGCGCTACTTTGGCTCCACCGCTCCTGTGAAGTCGCGCGCCGAGATTATTGAGGCGATGTTTCCTTATGTTGAGCAGCATTTGGCAACGGGCGCTAAGCTATCCCATGTTACCCGCCATATGTTAGGCATGTTTCAAGGCTTACCTAATGGCCGTGCTTATCGCCGTCATTTGAGTGAGCTTTCACCGCGCGGTGATGCCACATTAAAGGTGCTTGAGGATGCGTTGAAGCTGGTGACTGAGTATCGCCCTAAAGATTAATTTGCTATAGATGCGCTATTTTTAATAAATATTATTAATAGCGCCATCGCTCACACTCGCGGGCATGTTAATTGAAACTTGGTTTAATGGCTCCTTCCCTTACTTAAGTCTTTGTCCATGAAGAGCTTGTTGCTCTGCCTTATACTTTGGTCTAGTTGGTTGCCGATCTGCTTGGTTGGATTGGTACTACTCATATAACTAATTACAATAATAAGCTGGTTTTTTCATCTACGACTTTAGTCTAATATCCGCTACTTTTTACAAGATAGAGGGTCGATGAGTGAGCAGTAAGATGGCCAAATTAGCACTAGTTAGGGTGATTTTTGGGGTGACCACCATTTTGGGGTTTCACGTGAGTGCGTTGTATTTTTTTCTGGCGCTAATTATTTATTGTACTCACCATCGTGAGGTTTTTGGCTGGTAGATGCAAAGGTAATCCTCTCATCTATTAATATGTGCCCTTGATTAGATTAGTTAAGCCAATATTTTTGTGGTCATGGTGGCTTAATTTCTGATTTTCTCGTGTTATATTCTTTTTATATTTTTGTGTGGTGATAACTAAGGTTATGGCTTTGGTTTGTCCCACTCCCATAGAAAAGGACATAATTCGTTGAAAACCTTTCATCTTATTTTATCTAGTGTCGTGCTCACCTTGCTGGTGGCTTGTTCAAAGAGCGAAACCACTAGCGAAGACAGCGCCAACAATAATCTGCAGCGTACTACCATAGTGAGCGATGCGACACCAAAGCAAAGTATTCCTATCTCAAAGTCTTATACCTTTGCAGATAAGGTTAATGTGGTTGTGGCTGATCCTCGCCTTGACCAACAGCAGGTACAAGAAGAAATCCGTAATGCCATTGCTGCCGTGATGCAGGAAAAAGGGTACACCTACCAGCCTGAGTTGGCCCAAGCAGATTTAGTGATGGGATTTGTGTTAGCGCTAGAATCCGCTGTGACTGATCAGCAACTCATCGCTAAGTTTGGTTTGTCGCCGGGGTTAATGAGTATTGCCAGTGATGGCCGTTATGAAAAAGCGACCTTGGTGTTAGGCGCAATGGCTACCGATACCGAGACAATTTACTGGAAGAGTATGTTGCAAGGTTTTGCTGATTTTGAGCGAGATCGAAAGGAATCTGAGCGCCGTATCGATCTCTTAGTGGCTCAGATGCTCTCAGACCTACCACAAGCGGGACAGTAATATGCGTGGAGCGGGAGGCAGTGAGGGTGGCATAGGTCAGTTTTTTATTGGCCTTATCATGATGATAGCGGGCGGTTATATGCTGCTTAATGCCATTATGGTTACTCACCATTTTAGTTTAGGTTTCAGTTTGTATCGGGTCGGCGGTTTTTCGCTGACTAGCGGTATGGTGTTGGTGCCCTTTATCTTTGGTGTGGGCATGGTGTTTTATAACAGTCGTAATATTTTGGGCTGGATTTTAGCCATTGGCTCTTTGGTGATGCTGGTGTTTGGCGTTATTTCGTCGATCAATTTTCAATTGCGCCATATGTCTGCCTTTGATTTGATTGTGATTTTAGTCCTATTGGTTGGTGGGATAGGGCTGTTTTTGCGGTCTTTATCGGCGAAAGGATAACAGTTCGCCGCATGACTGCGGCTCCTACAGGGGAAGATATTTT
>NZ_JBKFDK010000042.1:0-10182 GCF_046452435.1 Motilimonas thetidivivens | reverse complement strand
AATCTGAATTCGTTAAATTTTGATTTGTTTGAGTAAAAAACACGCTCAATGGTCACATTTTGCTCTTTATCACATTAATTTGACCCGATTATTCGGATTAATGTTAAAAAATTGGAAACAGCTTCAAGCTTATGCTTCATTTAATTGCTAAATTACGCATGACTTTATTTGCCGCATTTTCTTGTCATTTGGGCAAATGATGTCACAAGCACAATTTTGAAATATCTAATTACAATTATATTCTTTATATCAGGGGTTCAATTAATCATGAAATCGTCCAACACACTAGGATTGTCTGTGTTGCTTTCTCTTGCATTGGCAGGTGTAGGTTTTGTTATCGCCTATTTTTTACAACCAGATTCAGCTTTCCTTTTTGCTTTAGGTATCGCCATCGGTGGTATTGCCATTGCACTACTACCCAGCAAATCAGAAGTAGAAGATAGTTTCACCACTAAAACGCTATACGTTGGTAATCTACCTTATCGTGCTAATGAAGCTGCCGTTCGCCAGTTATTTTCAGAGCATGGCCGTGTAGTTTCTGTGCGTTTAATGAAAGATAAGCAAACTGGCAAACGACGCGGCTTTGGTTTTGTTGAGATGCCAGAAACAGATGCTGATAATGCAATATCCCAACTTAACGAGAAAGAGTTTCAGCAACGTACTTTGAAAGTTCGTGAAGCTAATGAACGCACCAACCGCGATGATGAAGGCGCAGAAGATTAATTTGCCATCGTCGCTAAAAAGCCTGTAGCGAACTAAAGCCCATTTCCGATAGGGTATCATTTAGTTCGCTCACCTCTTGATTCATCTTCGTGCAATAAATCATCAGTGTTTTTTGCTCTGTTATTTCCGCTTCCAATAAATTATCGACGCGCTGTGCAATAGCAGCCCCCGAATCCACCAAAGTGACTTTTGAGCCAAGTGCATGGGTTATTTCTTCATGCAGCAGGGGGAAGTGCGTACAACCGAGAACAACACAATCCGGCTTTGGCTCCGCATTTAGCCAAGGAGATAAGATTTCATCGATCAATTGTTGCGCCACTGGCTGCCGCCTAAGTTTCTGCTCGGCTAACTTAACCAGTTCACTAGAGCCAATGCGTAACACTTGCACATTTGGTGCAAAGTCTCGGATCAGGTTGTCGGTATAGCTTCGACTCACCGTCCCCGGCGTCGCTAATAAACCAATACAGCCCGTTTGCGTAAGCTTGGCCGCAGGTTTTATCGCAGGTACAACACCAACAACCGGTACAGGTAAAAGTTGGCGTAATGGCTCCAGCACTAATGTACTGGCGGTATTGCAAGCTATTACCACTAAATCAACCGACCATTTTTCCAATGCGTGTTGCATTAAATGACAGACCCGGCTGACCAGTACATCGTCAGTTAATTCTCCATAAGGAAAAAGGGCATTATCGAATAAATAGGTAACCGAGACCTGAGGCAGTTGTTTAGCAATTTCTTGATATACAGATAAGCCACCCACACCTGAGTCAAAAATTAAAATTCTCACCTATTAATACCCTGCTGCCTTGGTTGCCAATAAGGCTGTGATTGTCACTTGTTTTATCACTCTACTGCAAGTCAGACGATAAAATTGTCGCGGCTTTACTGGACAATATTGACTGGCTGGTTAGAATTTGCCTTTTTAGCTGCGCCTTGAGGTTTATATGTCCTGCCCTTTTATCCAACCTGATTCTTATCAACAGCAGCTGGAGGAAAAAGCAAGTCAGCTTGAACAACAGTTTTCCGCCTTTGTCCCACCTAGCTTAGAGGTGTTTGCTTCTCCTAAGCAAAACTACCGTAGCCGCTGTGAATTTCGGGTTTGGCATCAAGGCGATGATCTTTACTACATTATGTTTGACCAAGCCACCAAGGCAAAAATCCGTGTCGACCAGTTTGGTCCAGGCAGTGCCTTGATCAACCAGCTCATGCCGGAACTGATTGAACATATCAAAGGTAATTCTGTGCTGCGCCACAAGCTATTTCAAATCGATTTTTTATCAACCTTGAGCGGTGAAATATTAGTAAGTCTGTTGTATCACAAGCCCTTGGACGAACAATGGCAGCAACAAACACAGCAGCTTAAAGCAGCGCTATCAAACCAATACAAAATCGATTTCATCGGCCGAGCACGTAAACAAAAAATCTCCATAGATCGTGAATTTGTGGTCGAAAAGCTGCAGGTTTTTGGTCATGAGCTAATCTACAAACAAGTCGAAAATAGTTTTACCCAGCCCAACGCTAAGGTAGCAGAAAAAATGTTGGAATGGGCGGTCGACTGTACTCGAGACAATCAAGGGGATTTACTTGAGCTGTATTGTGGCAACGGTAATTTTTCACTCGCACTGGCGCAAAACTTTAACCGCGTACTCGCCACTGAAATTGCTAAGCCATCGGTTGAATCGGCACAATACAATATTGCCGCTAACAACATCGATAATGTCACCATAATTCGCATGTCTGCTGAAGAATTTACTCAGGCGATGAAAGGAGAGCGAGAGTTTTCACGCTTAAAAGGCATTGATCTATCAAGCTATCAATGTAATACGATTTTTGTCGACCCGCCACGAGCGGGATTGGATCCGGCCACCGTGAAAATGGTGCAAGAATACGACAACATACTCTATATAAGCTGTAACCCTGAAACATTGGCGGACAATCTAAAGGAATTAAGCCAAACCCATCAAATCACACGGTTTGCCTTATTTGATCAATTCCCTTACACCCATCATGTTGAATCTGGCGTATATCTGCAACGCAAATAAAAAACTTGGGCAGCCTTTGCGCTGCCCTTTTTAGTGATTATAACTAGATCCGCTTGCTATAAACCTCTTCGTCGAGATCCCGTACATCAACTGAAACACTACCAACAAAATCAACCGACTCGGTTAAAGTGCGACATAGCAACTGACTCAATTGGTATTTTTCTTTGCTCGAGCGACCTTTCAGCAAAGACACAGTGAGATGAATAAACATCCCCTCGCTCCCTAAATCACCAATTCGATAATACGGGTAAGGTTGTGCGCGGCTCTTAATCGCACTGGAAGTAAAATAACCCGACCCTTTTGCAGCATCATGAACGGCATTTAACAGGCTAGCTATATCATGACTTGTTTCTAGTTCTTGCGCATATTCCATCACTAAATGTGGCATATTCGGTCCCCTCTCACTGATAAAAAATGGGTGTTCTAATTTCAGTGTATATCAGTTTAAGTATCTAACAAGGATGGAAAAAGTGACCTGATTACCAAGTCTAGTTAGTTCGTTTTGCAAAAAAACTTATGACTATAGCTCATTTATTTGTACGTTAACTTCAGCTTTGGTTAAAAGTAATTCATATAGATACGATATGAAATAAGCAGCAAAACTTCGTTTTCAGGGATGAAAGCGCAGAGCTTATAGGGACATATTCACCGCGTTTTTGCGGATTTTTCATACCCTATAGCTTATCCGGTTACGTTAATAAGTTCCGAGAGCAACCTAGGCTATATTTTGGCGGCTTGATACGAGCCCAAAACTTTAACGCGATACTGTCGATTAATCTGTTCGATCGCCGCCGCAATATCATCTTGCTCGCAATGGCCTTCAATATCGATAAAGAAGTGATATTTGCCCAATTGCGACTTAGTCGGGCGCGACATTATCGACGTCATGTTAATTCGGCGATCGGAAAAAGCCGTGACAATACTGCCCAGCACTCCGGGCTTATCGTGATCATCTCGCACCACTAAGGTGGTTTTGTAACTTAACGAAGGATCTATGGCTTGTGGCTCTTTACCTAACACCAAAAATCGAGTTTGGTTGTGGGCAAAATCAGTCACGTTGTCGATTGAAAAACCATCGCCCTGCCAATCTTTTAGAACATGATGAGGAATAACTGCCGCAGCAGGCTCGGTAGACTCCTCAAGTGCCTGCAATGACGCCATATTACTTTGCGTATTATGGATGGTGATGTTTTCTAAACTCTCGATGAACTCAGAACACTGACCATGAGCCACAAACTGAACATAGAGGGAGCGAATATCTACCAAGCTGGCACAGTTAGTCACCAGTGCGAACTTAATCGGTAGCAAAATCTCATCACGAATATATAGGTCGGTCGCCATCAATTCGTCAAGCACGACCTGAACATAGCCCTCTGATAAGTTTTCTATGGGTAAAACCCCCAAATCAGCTTCGGTACCAATGGCAGCGAACGCCATCTTTAAAGTGGGATAGTAAGTTACTTGACAATTTGCGTCTTGGCGAGAGAGGTAGCGTCTCGTCGCCATGTCTGAAAAGGTATCTTTTGGGCCTAATGTCGCAACAACTGTCATGCAAAACCTCACTCTCTCTAACGGAACTGAGAATTTACATTATCTTGACCCCAGCGTCACCTGCTGTCATGGCTTGGTATGATTTTCAGCAACAAAAAAGGCCTGAAGATTCAGGCCTTATCGATCTCAAAGGGAATAGCTTAAATATCCATTACGCCTTTTAATTTTTTCAACGCATTATTCTCAAGCTGGCGAATGCGCTCTGCCGAGACTTGATATTGACTCGCAAGCTCTTGCAAGGTTGCTTTCTCGTCGGTAAGCCAACGAGATTGTAGAATATGCTGGCTACGATCATCTAATTGAGCCATCGCTGCGCTAAGCTTAGCCGACGCATGATCCTCATAATTGGCAGATTCATATTGCTCGGCCAAGTTAGAAGATTTGTCTTCTAGATAATGCATTGGCGCGAAACTTTCTTCATCGTCATCATTAGCAAGGTCAAAAGCCTGATCTTGAGCGCTTAAACGCGACTCCATTTCCAGCACTTCTTTCTCAGACACACCTAAGGACTCAGCAACATTACGCACTTCGTCTTGGTTAAACCAACCAAGGCGTTTTTTGGACTTACGTAGATTGAAGAAAAGCTTACGCTGCGCCTTTGTGGTTGCCACTTTTACCACACGCCAATTGCGTAACACATATTCATGAATTTCAGCTTTAATCCAATGTACGGCAAATGACACCAAACGCACACCCACAGTGGGATCAAAACGTTTCACCGCCTTCATTAAGCCGATATTGCCTTCTTGAATTAAATCAGCCTGAGGCAAGCCATAGCCAGAATAGCTTTTTGCTATATGGACAACAAAACGTAAATGGGACAAAACCAATTTACGGGCCGCTTCAACGCTCCCTTCATAAAAGAGCTCTTCGGCATAGCGCTTTTCTTCTTCCGCACTTAATACAGAAAATTGATTTACCGATTGAACATAGCCTTCAATGCTACCTTGAGGTATCAACGCCATTGAATAATCTGTACTCATTAGTAACCTTTTAGAATCGATGAGCCGAATGCCAATGCCCCTATTCTAAGGGCAAGCTGAAAGAATATAGGGAAACATTAGCTAATATGCAAGTGTCTATCCTGAGCAGGTGACACCAAGCAAGATTTTACATAGGGAGGATACGTAGCAGGGATAGATTCAGATCTCAGGCCAAACGCAGTAATCATATTCTGAACCAAAGGATGTTCGCTTTTGATCACAATCACTTGTTCAACCTTGTGTTGAACCTGTTCGGTCAGCTGCTTAAACAACATTTTACCCACTCCTTGCTCACGATAACTAGCACGAACATATAAGCAGCGGATATCTAATTCATTTAGAGAAGTGAGGCGGTACAAAATACAACCAATGGCATCACCATTGTGACGGGCGATTAATAGTTGATATTCCCCTAATTGGAAATCATCAAGTAGTGAACTAGGCATTGCCGATTCTGCGTCCAATTCATTGAGTAATAATTGAACCACTGGAGAAAATAAAGAAGCATCTTCAAAAGCAAGCGATAGTGTCATTAATAATCCCTTCAATCGTCTTAACAGACTTAGCCTAACCGATCTAAAAAAGTGACACAAGTCACAAATTATATTTCGACCAGATTAATGATAAATTAATTAAAATAAAGCGAGATTCTGCTAATTACAGAGTAGGCGAGATAGTGCCGAGATAAGATGAAATTACTATGACGATTTAGTGCCACTCACTATTAAGTAGCACTAAAGGCGGCAGATATTATGGCTCGATTAAATGTATGTGTCGTTTTACGGTAACGTAGGACGAAATTAATCCAAGCAATGAAGCAAGACCCAACATAAAGAGAAACTCAGCTAAGGATAAACCGAGCAACCTAAAATCGCTCTGATATAAACCTGCAACACGGATCACCGCAGACTCCATCCAGAGCACTAAAGAGCTGGTTAACACCCAAGCTATCATCCCGCCGATCAGGCCATACCATAATCCGGTATACAGAAATGGTCGATGAATGAAGGAATCAGTCGCTCCCACCAATTTCATCACTTCAATTTCAGTGCGACGATTTAGGATATTTAAACGTATCGTATTACCTACGATAAGAAGCACTGAAGCAAGTAATAGAAAAGCAATCGCCACCACAGAATCAACCGCCAAGCTAATGATACCGTGTAACCGCTCCAGCCATTCGATATCCAGCTTGCCTTGTTCAACTTCCTTTTCTTGCTGCAGTTTAGCTAACAATAACTTAGCCCCCGCCGGAGAAGCATGCTGTGGCTTGGGAGTGACTTGCACTACCGCTGGTAACGGATTTTCGTCTAAGTAATCTAATGCATTACCAAACCCAGACATCTCGCGAAACTCAGCGATAGCTTGTTCCTTAGAGATATAAGTAACCGCTTCAACTTCACTGTACAGGCTGATACGTTGGATAAAGTTTTGCGTTGTTTTCTCACTCAAGCCCGGCTGTAAGAATAAGCTCACTTCGGCCGCATTATCCCAGCTAGCTGTCACTCGCTCAGCATTTTTCAACAGCAAATGAAAACTGGCGGGTAACGCGAGACTGATCCCCAATACCGCCATGGTCATCAGCGATGCCATTGGCGTACGCCATAGCTCACCTAAACTACCCACCGCCTGTTGAAAATGGTTCACCCAATACATCAGAAATCTTTTGTACCATGGCACCTTAGCAATACGCGGAGAAGATCCTAATAAATTAAGCATGTGGACCTCCTAGTAAACCATCACTACTCATTTTGCCATTGCGTAATGTCAGGGTGCGATAGCGCATTTTTGCTATTAGGCCAAGATCGTGAGTGGCTATCAACACAGAGACGCCAACACTATTAAAGGCCTCAAACAGCTTTAAGATCTCGGTAGAAAGCTTAGGGTCAAGGTTGCCCGTGGGCTCATCGGCTAATAATAGTGGTGGTTTATTGACGACAGCACGTGCAATCCCAACACGTTGCTGTTCACCACCCGATAAATGAACAGGGATACAGAATGCTTTATCAGATAACCCCACCTTATCCAAGGCCGCCATCACACGTCGCTCAATCTCACTACGACCGTAGCCCTCAATAACCAAGGGTAAGGCAACATTTTCAAATACTGTCTTGTCCATCAACAGCCGGTGGTCTTGAAATATAATGCCAATGTGGCGTCGAAGATAGGGAACATGACGGCGAGATACACGACTAATATCATTGCCATTGAGGTAAATTTTGCCGTCAGAGGGACGCTCTAATAAGCTAATTAGTTTGAGCAAGGTACTTTTACCTGCGCCCGAGTGTCCAGTCAAAAACGCCATTTCGCCTTGTTGCAAATGAAAATCTACCTTTTGCAAAGCTTGGTGACTACCGGAATACACTTTACTGACTTGCTCAAACTTAATCATTCTTTGCCTATCCTTGGATTATTACTCGCCCAGTTTTTCGCGACTAAATAGTGCCTCAATAAAGTCATCAGCACTAAATGGACGTAAGTCATCTATCCCTTCACCGACACCAATATAGCGAATTGGAATGCCAAATTTATCGGCTACAGCGAAGATAACGCCGCCTTTGGCGGTGCCGTCTAACTTAGTTAAAGTGATCCCAGTTAGGCCGACTGCATCATGAAATAACTGGGCCTGGCTAATTGCATTTTGCCCTGTTCCAGCATCGATAGTGAGCATAATTTCATGGGGCGCGGTTTCATCTTTCTTTTTCATCACTCGAACCACTTTTTTCAGCTCTTCCATTAAGTGGTTCTTGTTTTGTAAACGACCAGCTGTATCAGCGATAAGGACATCGATATTTCTGGCTTTTGCTGCTTCTAACGCATCAAACAACACGGAAGCACTGTCGGCACCGGTGTGCTGTGCCACAACAGGAATGTCGTTACGCTCACCCCAAACCTGCAATTGCTCAACAGCCGCAGCTCGGAAGGTATCACCTGCTGCTAGCATCACTGATTTACCTTCGCGCTGATATTGTTTAGCTAGCTTACCTATAGTCGTTGTTTTACCCACGCCATTAACACCGACCATTAAGATAACATAAGGCGTTTTTTCTTTATCAATTTCAAGTGGTTTATTAACCTTTTGCAAAATTTCAGACATATCTTGCTTGAGTAATTCATAAAGCGCTTCCGCATCTTTTAGCTGCTTACGGCTAGCGTGAGAGGTTAATTTAGCGATGATCTTTGACGTGGTTTCGACACCTAAATCAGCAACAAGTAGTTGCTCTTCAAGCTCATCAAATAAATCGTCATCAATTTTTTTACCGCTAAACAAGCCAAAAAAGCCACTGCCTATGTTTTGCTTGGTACGGCTTAAACTATTACGTAGACGAGAGAAAAAGCCCGCCTTCTTCTCAGGTTTTGCTTCTTCCGCTTCTGCCTCGGCAGCCAAGCGAGCCTCTTCAGCCACTTTTGCCTCTGCGGCTAAGCGAGCTTCTTCTGCTGCTTTCGCTTCTGCGGCTAAGCGAGCCTCTTCTGCCGCTTTTGCCTCGGCGGCTAAACGTGCTTCTTCTGCCGCTTTCGCTTCTGCGGCTAAACGCGCATCTTCTGCTGCTTTTGCCTCGGCGGCTAAGCGTGCTTCTTCTGCCGCTTTTGCCTCTGCAGCTAAGCGTGCTTCTTCTGCCGCTTTCGCCTCGGCAGCCAAGCGTGCTTCTTCTGCCGCTTTTGCCTCTGCGGCTAAGCGTGCTTCTTCCGCTGCTTTTGCCTCTGCGGCTAAGCGTGCTTCTTCTGCCGCTTTTGCCTCTGCGGCTAAGCGTGCTTCTTCTGCCGCTTTTGCCTCTGCAGCCAAGCGTGCTTCTTCTGCCGCTTTCGTCTCTGCGGCTAAACGTGCTTCTTCTGCCGCTTTTGCCTCTGCAGCCAAGCGTGCTTCTTCTGCCGCTTTCGTCTCTGCGGCTAAACGTGCTTCTTCTGCTGCTTTCGCTTCTGCGGCTAGGCGCGCTTCTTCTGCTGCTTTTTCATCTAGGTTACTAACCGCCGATGGTTGCTGGGCTAGATCTTTACTTTCTGCACTCACGCCCTCTGCTTCTGGCAAATCTTCAGCTTCTTTTTTGCCAAAACCTAACCAGGAAAATAAACCTTTCTTTTTCGCCATTTGTGTAAAACCTTACTCGAGATGAGAATGCCTGTTAAACTACAGACCTATAAACTGCACGCATTTTAACACCTAATGGCCGGACTAAAAATTACAATGGGCACAAATCAAAGGCTTAGATCGAAACAAAAAGTAAATACTAGCGGTAAACAAGGTCAAATCCGCATTATTGCTGGCCAATGGCGAGGAAGAAAGCTCCCAGTCAAAGATCTAGAAGGATTAAGGCCCACTACAGATCGCGTTAAAGAAACCGTTTTTAACTGGCTAGCAATGGATATACGAGGAACGACATGCTTAGATTGCTTCAGCGGAAGTGGCAGTCTTGGGCTTGAAGCTTTGTCTCGATACGCAACGAGTGCAGTATTACTAGAACGAGACAAAAGTGCAGCCAAGCAATTACAAACCAACTTAGACACGGTTAAAGCGAGCAATGCTAAGGTTATTTGTACCGATAGCATGTCTTATCTTGCACAAACAGCGCAGCAAAAGTTCGATCTCGTCTTTGTTGACCCCCCTTTTCGCAAAGGGTTGTTAGAGCCTTGCTGTCAGCTACTTGAGACTAATGGCTGGCTCAAAGACAATGCTTTGATATATTTAGAACGTGAAAAAGAGCTAGAACAACTTACTCTACCAACCAACTGGGGCCTAATAAAAGACAAGGCAGCAGGCCAAGTCATTTATCAGATCTATCAGCGCCAACCTAAATAAAGCCGAAATATTTTTTGAAAAGCGCTTACTGTGAGACCCGAGCTTGCTCGGGGAATACTGTAGGTGTTATTTTGAATTCTCTGTAGAC
>NZ_JBKFDK010000041.1:0-10476 GCF_046452435.1 Motilimonas thetidivivens | reverse complement strand
CCGCGAACATTGAAACATTTCACGCGCTGCTTCGCGCAATAAATTGCACACCCACCCAAACGCAATCCCCTGTAAGAGCGATATTTATATCGAGAATAATTAGCGACTTACACGCTGTTTCGCGGAATAAATTCCGCTCCTCAGGTCCCACAACAGGGTTTAAACCAACGCCAGTGCGTGATTATCCCAAGCCCAAGGGGTTAACTGCCGCTGTGCTTGAAACTCAATGATGCCCGTTCCTGTGGTGAGCATGACTCCTTGGTGAGGAATAACGGCTAAGCCACAGACGTCATTTAAGTTGTCGATGCCGAGCAACTGACCTGTGTCCTTGTGCCAGCGGCCAACACCGTTACCGCGAGGTGAAGTGGTAATGATCTGCTCATCTAAGATCGCAACCGAGCCTAAATAATCGTTAAATCGTAACCAATCTTCTTCCGCTGCCATCACCGCAATCCCTTGGCTGATTTCACCTGCCATTGCTGGGGTTAAACGATGACGGTATAACAAAGGCAAGATATCCGTGTCGCCTTGGTATTGGCAGGCCATGGCCACAGTGCCATCGGTTGCTACCGCAAGATGGCGAATGCTGAGTAAGTGATCCCCTAAGGTGACGGTATGCACTAATTTACCCGTGTGACGATTAAGATAGACTAGGCGAGGTGCCATGCTGGCTAAATTCAGCATTTCTCGTCCCTGAGTGGCAATGCCGCCCACGGCCACAATTAAGTGCTGCTGATCTGGGTGCATGATAATTTCATGGGGGCCAATGCCAAAGTCGCTAAACAGGGCGATTTGCTTTAAACCGGCATCCACTTGGTAAACTCCAATCACGCCTTGACTGCTAGCCGTATCGCCTTCGCTTACATAAAGTAAGCCATCGGCACTAAAACAGCCGTGGCCGTAACAATGGCGCTCTCTGGGCAAAGCATGCTGCCAAAGCTGCTTGCCTCTTTGTGGATCAAACGCCGTGATGTAGCGACCGGGGCGGCGTGAAAACACCAGCCCTAGATCTTGGTTTGGATTAACCGCAAGGCCATGACCGCGCTCAGGTAGGGTGAACTGATATTGAGTTTGGCCGTTCATATCGGCGCATACCAAGTAATCTTGTTGCTGCTGTTGCGCGCACGATAATAGCCGGGGTGACTCTTGTTCCTTGGCCCAAGCCAGCGGGCTAAGCACAGGATGGGCTAGGCTGGTGGAGATCCCTAAATACGCCGCGGTGCGCAAAAATTGGCGGCGAGAAAATGGCTTAGTTGGCATTATCAATCACCGTCGGTGGCGTTAAAGCCAATCACAAATTTAAGTTGTACCGGCATCACTTCCTGAATCAAGTAAGTAAGACGCTCAATGTCGATACGCATGCGATACAACTTGGCCAAGCCTTGATCGGATTTGAGTAAACTCACTAAGCTGGCTTGCTCCGGCCAGCCGACTAACAAATCGTTAAAGGTTTGATCTATCTCGGTTGCAAGCTGAGTGGCACCTTGCTGTTGTAAACGGGTGTTAATGCCACTTAAAAACAGCTGATGTAGGCTCATATAGCTTTGTCTCAACAGGGTCATCGAGCTCGCCGAGCGCCAAGATTCGGCTTGATAGGGTTTGGTGTGCTCGCCCTTGCCAAGGGGCAAGTAAAATTTCTTATTGGCAAAGCTAAGCTGATGAGAAAGCTCGCTGATCCAAGCGATGTCCGCTGGCGACAAAGGGTGCTTGGTGCTGTTAGCGGCTTGCTTGTGATAGCTTAAATTAGCCTGTTGCCACGCATGTTGTAAGCGCTTGGCATTGCTGGCGATATGGCTGGCAATGGCTTGGCTTAGCGGACAATTTTCCACACTTAAACCTTGTTCAAACAACAATAATTCCAGCGCCCCTAAACCTTGCGCCGCAACACTGGCTTGCGCTATATCGGCTTCGCTAAATTGGCTTTGGCTGGCTTGTAATGCCTTGATTTTGCGACCCGTGAGATTTTTCTTATCGGGCCAAAACTGCATCGACCAAGCGATATCTAAGTCATGTACTGGGCCTATGGTTTCGCCTTGAAACGGCACCCAATCGCCAATGGTTAGCTGCCAAGCTAGCTTGATTTGCTCTGCTTGATCAGTTGGGGTTTGACTTACACAGGCTTGGTTTAATAACTGAGTGAGTTGCTGGCTGTGCTTAACCAGTTGCGCCGCTTGCAGCTGTTTTAATTGAGTGGCTTGCTCGGCCAATGGCGACGCTGTTGCCGCTTTGGCTGGACTTATCACCGTCATAAACAGCAGTAACGCCGTGGCACAGCTAAAGCCGCTTAATGAAGAAAGGTTCATAATATCAATCCATTGCATGGCGAGGTGGGATACCACCTCGCGCTATGTTTAATCGTTAGAGAGATTCAAGAAACTTAACCAAGGCATCACGTTGGCCTTGATCAAATTCTAATACCGCTTGTTTAGCGGCTTCGGCTTCACCGCCATGCCACAGGATGGCTTCCATAATATTGCGTGCCCGACCATCGTGGAGTAAAAAAGTATGACCGTTTACTTCTTGGGTGTAGCCTAATCCCCATAGCGGCGGAGTGCGCCACTCTTGGCCGTTGGCTAAAAATTCGGGGCGATTGTCGGCAAGTCCCGGGCCCATATCGTGTAATAACAGATCCGAGTAAGGGAAGATAAGCTGTTCGGATAAAGCAGGTTGCTCAGGACGCTTGGCGGTTTTAAAGCTAGGCACGTGGCAGCTGTGGCAGTTAGCTTGGTTAAATAGCTGCTCGCCTTGTTGCACTCGCTTATCATCAAGGTTGCGTCTGGCGGGCACCGCTAAATGTTGAGTGTAGAATTCAACAAAATTGAGGATATTGTCGCTCACTTCAAGCTCACCGCCGTTGGGGGCTTTTAAGCACTCGGCTTGCTTGTCGGTACAATCATCTTGCAGGCTAACCGATGAGGTTAATCCCATGTCACCGGCAAACGCGCCGGCGTTTTGTTGCATTAACGTAGGCTGACCGGCTTTCCAGCCAAAGCGACCTATGACGGTTTGCTGGCTTGCAGCGTGCCAAACGCGGTTGGCTCGGCCTGAAATACCATCTTGATTGCTGTCGTCTGGGTCGGCATTGGCCAGTAGGCTTTGCTCGCTAATGCTTTCCAATAAGCCTAAACCTATCATCACTGGTGCCACCCGCGCCGACATCATCACATCGGAGTGCATCGGGCCATAGTTAAGTTGGTTTATGCTTAGCTCAGGCTTGCGTAGCATCACTTGGGTGCCATCTTTAAAGGTCACGGCCACTTCTTGATAGTCGATATTGATTTGGCCTTCGGGTTTAACGCCCGGGATCGCCATATCTTGCAACTGGCCGCCATAGGTCGGCTCGGGGATCACACCTTGCTGGATCAGCGCTTGTTTATGCTCTGCGGTCGTAGCAGGAATACTTAATCGAACCAACATAGACACGGCATTTTGATCGCCCGGCTCCTTGGGCTTACCGCGACCGTCTTTAATATGACAACCTTGGCAGGCATTGGTGTTAAATAGGGGGCCTAAACCATCACGGGCATCGGTGGTGGCGGGGGCAATCACCCAAGGATTACGAAAGAAACTATTACCAACGCTAAAGTCCATCCGCTTCATCATGTCTAAGTTACTGGCTGGCATCGAAAAAGCGTTGGGGCCGGTTTTGCTGGTGGTGGTTTCGCCGCCGGGCAGGGCGGGGTTGGCCAAGCTAACTTGGCTTACCAATAATAAAAGTGTGGTTTTTAAGGTGGTACTCAATTGCATCTTGTTCATAAAATATACTTAAATTGTTGATTTTTATTGTTGTTATCGGTTTTTCCATAAACGGAAAAAGGGCGGATAGGCCGCCCTTAGGATTTCATGCAACTATCAGTGCTTAAAACTCATGATCTGCGGTGTCGGGATTGAGGTTGAAAATCCCCAATACCTTAGAGGCTTTTTCAATTTCACTGGTTTGTACAACCAGCGCCTTGATCGAATCGTTGACCAAAGCGTGGCCTTGGCTGTTGTTGGCCGCAATTAATTGGTCAAACGCTTGCCCCTGCTCGGCAGCAGACACCAAGGTGTAAACTTGGGTTGAAGCCGCGGTGATCGCAGCTGAGGTAGCTTGCGCAACGGCTTTATCTTTACTCGCCACTAACTCATTTAAGCTAGGGCCGATTAGTTTAGTGCCATCAACACGGGTATATTGGCCAAACCAGACATTATTGATGCCTTGTTGGTTGTAATAATGTGAGTTGTGGGTGTTGTCAGAGAAACAATCGTGCTCGTCTTCGGGCGAGTTGGCTTCCAGCGCCACCTTCATGCGCTCACCGGCTAATTCACCTAGGGATAATGAGCCCATGCCAAATAGCATGATGCGCAGTCCTTCATCCGCAGGCTTAGCCGTCAGTGCTTGACGATAGTTGTCGCTATTCGCGCTCCATTGCTGAGTCATCCACGCCAAATCGGAATTAAGCAGGGTGGCTGCGGCTTTTAGGTATGCGGCGCGGCGATCACAATGGCCATTAGTACAGCCTTCACCTTGCACAAAATCCGTAAAGGGACGGGCACCGGCACCTGCATTGGTGCCATTTAAGTCTTGCCCCCACAGCAAAAATTCAATGGCATGGTAGCCGGTGGCCACGTTTGCTTCTGAGCCGCCCAATTCATTAATGCTGGCCAATAGCTCAGGGGTAATGGTAGTGATATCGATTTGTTCGTTACCCACTTGGATGCGGGCACTTGAGATAATATTGGCGGTCGCGCCTGGATTGCCTAACTCGTGCTGGTAATTTTTGGTATCGACATAATCAATCAGGCCTTCATCAAGTGGCCAAGCGTTTAATTGGCCTTCCCAGTCGTCGACTATGCTGTTACCAAAGCGAAACACTTCACTTTGTTGATAAGGTACACGTGCAGCCAACCAAGCCTCTTTGGCTGCTTGCAGGGTTTGCTCAGATGGTTTGGCAATCAATGCATCGATGGCTTTGTCTAAATCCGCTGCGGTGCTAGCTGCGTCGGTATAAACCGCATGAACTAATTCGGCGTAGTGATTAACCACTTGTTTTGAATCTATCGCCCAAGCATTTGCGCAGCTAAAAGACGCACCAATCATCAATGCCGTTAGTGTTTTTTTCATCTCAGTCCCTTTGTTTTGAAGTGAAGGCTTAGGTTTATTGTTACAAACTAATGAAAACAATAACGCCTCTCATTTGGTTTTAATGGATTGTAAACGTAATTGAGAATGATTGTCGATAGTGTTTTGGTGTTTTTTGTGGGAGTATCTTGAGCTAAGGGGTAAGTAGGGGCGGTTTTTAAACCGCGAACACTCAAACATTTCACGCGCTATTTCGCGGAATAAATTCTGCTTCCAGAAATTATGTTCACCCTTTCATCTGAGGGATAAATGAATGCTCCCACAGGAGCATCAGTCATTAATCGATTGCAAAATGGTAGGGCTGCTGTTGAAACTGGGTAAAGTCGATGTTTTGCCAATCTTTGCTTTCTAAAATCGGGAATAAACGGGATTGAGGGTGTAGCAGATGAAACATAGGCTGGTTTATCTGGCTGGGGATGGTTTTTCCGGTCATGTGCTCTTTTATCAGCACCATGGCCCAACCGCCAGCCATGAAATGACCGCCGCCCAAGCTGCTGATGCTGCCTTCGCGTCTGGCGGCAAGTACCGTTTCTGAAGTATTGACCGCACTAAAAAAGATGTCTTTACCGGGGGTAAGTCCAGCTTCGCGCGCGGCGCGCATTGCACCAAATGCCATTAAGTCATTGGCAGCCCATATGTAGCGCAGCTTAGAGTGGCGCTGCAGTAATTGCTGGGTTTTTTCATAGGCTAGCTGCTCATTCCAGTTGGCATAAACGATTTGTAATAGCTTCGCCTTGTTTTGCAAGGCAATACTTTGTCGTGCTCCCCATTCGCGTTGTTGTGATGCGGGTGTGTTTTTATTGCCGGAAAGAAGCAGGATCTGGCTGTCTTGTTGTCGCGGTGCTTTGTCGTTGGTTAATAACTCGGAAGCAGTTTGAAACCCAATACTGTGATTATCGGGGACTAAACTAGCCAATAGATGAGGTCCGTTGGCTGAATTGAATAGCACTTGCTTGGTTTCATTGTTGAGGTCGTTCAGTATCAAGATAATCCGCACTGGATAATTATTCAGCATATTGATCATGCGTTTAGCGGCATTATCTTCATTAACCAAAACAAGGTAATCGGGAACTTGGTGCTGTTGGATTAACTCTTGTACCTTTTTTATCATCAAGTAGGGATTTCGCTCGGTATGATAGATGGTTAAATCTATCTCAAGCTGGCGAGCGGCTTCTTGCATAAATAGGTCGACATCCTGCCAAAAACTTTCGTCAGCATGGCCGGGATTAATAAATAGTACCTTAGGTTGCTGGTCGGGAACCGTTGTCGCACTGGCTGGAAATGCACTTAGGCAAGCCCAGCATACTAGCCAAAGCAGCATTATTTTCACACTTGTTACATTGCATTTAATGCTGTTAGACCATTTGTTTAGGGTATCCCTTACCATCGTTTGCTCATCCAAAGTCGGGGGTGGTGTGATTTTCTGTGTGCAATTTTTGTGTAGGGCCGTAAAATAAGCGGCCCCGACAGAGTTACAGGTAATTATGAACGCTTTTTCGCTCGCTGCGCAAAAAAATTGGCCCCAAGATAGCCTAGCTGTGCTTACCGAGGTGTTCGGTTACAGCAGCTTTCGCCAAGGCCAGCAAGCCGTGATAGAGCACGTTGCCCAAGGCGGCGACAGCTTAGTGATTATGCCCACGGGGGGCGGAAAAAGCCTGTGTTATCAAATTCCTGCACTGCTGCGCGAAGGGGTCACCTTTGTCGTATCGCCTTTGATTTCGTTAATGAAAGACCAAGTGGATGCGCTCAACGCATGCGGCGTGCCTGCGGCATATCTCAACTCTAGCCTAGCTCGCAGCGAACAATTGCAAGTGCTTAGCGCCATTCGTCACGGCGAGATCAAGCTGGTATATGTTGCCCCCGAGCGCTTGATGCAAAGCGATTTTCAAGAAAAGCTCCACGAGATCCCGCTGGCTTTATTTGCGGTGGATGAAGCCCATTGTATTTCCCAATGGGGTCATGATTTTCGTCCTGAATATGCCATGTTGGGACAATTAAAAACGTTGTTTCCCCATGTGCCCATGATGGCGCTGACGGCGACGGCTGACCATGCCACCCAGCAAGATATTTTGCACCGTTTAAACCTGCAACAGCCTTATACCAATATCAGTAGCTTTGATCGCCCCAATATTCGCTACAACTTAGTAGAAAAATTTAAACCCCTAAGCCAGCTACTGACTTATATAAAAGCCCAAAATGGCCAAGGCGGCATCATTTACTGCGGCAGCCGTAAGCGCACCGAAGAAGTGGCTGAAAAGTTAATTCAGCAAGGCTATAAAGCCGACTATTATCATGCCGGACGCACTCAAGAAGAGCGCCAGCAGGTTCAAGATGCCTTTATCAAGGATGAACTAGACATAGTCGCTGCTACCGTGGCCTTTGGTATGGGAATAAATAAACCGAACGTGCGTTTTGTGGTGCATTACGATATTCCCAAAAACATCGAGTCTTACTACCAAGAAACCGGCCGTGCTGGGCGTGACGGTTTACCCGCCGAAGCCATGATGCTTTACGACCCGGCCGACATCGCGCGGGTACGAGGACTACTGGAAAAGAACAACAACCCAGACCAGCTTAGGGTTGAAATGCATAAATTGAATGCCATGGCAGCGTTTGCCGAAGCACAAACCTGTCGTCGCCAAGTGCTACTCAATTACTTTGGTGAACATCAAAGTGAACCTTGCGGCAACTGCGATATTTGTCTTGATCCCCCTAAATCATTTGATGCCACCGAAGATGCGCAGAAGTCTATCTCGTGTGTGTATCGCGTAGGGCAAAGCTTTGGTATGAACTATGTGGTTGAGGTATTGCGCGGCTCGCAAAACCAAAGGGTAAAAGAACATGGCCACGATAAGCTATCCACCTTTGGCTTAGGTAAAACTAAATCGAGCGAGTATTGGTTAAGTATTTTGCGCCAATTGGTGCACTGTGGCTTTCTGCAGCAAAACATCACCCGAGGCTCGGTATTACAACTGACCGAGGCGGCAAGACCGCTGCTAAAGGGCGATATAAAATTGACGCTGGCGGTGCCGCGCATCCAACCTCTAAGCAGTAAAACCAGTAAGCCCAGTGGCAGCAGCAAGTTAGCGTTTTTAGACTATGACAAGGCACTATTTGCTCGCTTGCGCAAGCTGCGCAAAGAGCTAGCCGATGCCGCCGATGTGCCGCCTTATGTGGTGTTTAACGATGTGACCCTAGCAGAGATGGCTGAGCTAAAACCGCGCACCGAACGCGAATTTTTGGATATCAGCGGGGTGGGCTATACCAAGCTCGAAAAATACGGCAGTGCTTTTTTGACTGCCATTGCCGAATATGAAGATGATTACTAAGGCTTAACCATGACACAAACTGTCTTTCCCGGCCAATGGTCACTGCATTTACAAGGTGATGAATTACAACTTTGCTTTACGGCTGAATTCGACCTGCACTACGATAACTTCCCGCAATTTGCTGAACAATTACTGCAAACCTACCACTTAAAATCGATCCAACAAGACGCCGCTGCTGACGCTTATTGCTGGGTGGTGAGCGGTGGCCAAGATCAGCACGATCATGCACATTTGCTATTCAATTATCAGGAAATGAGCCAAAGTTGCTGGTTTTGCGTTACCCGAGAAGATGACGAAGCCGCCTTACTTGGCTTGGCCAATCGTTTGATTAGCCCATCAGCCTAGATTGTTGCAGCGTTTGTTGGAGCGGTTTTTAAACCGCGAAAGCGGCTTAAGTTCGATCCATTGGACTTAAGGTATTGGCAAAGCGCGAGCCCATCACATGAGTATAAATTTCAGTGGTTTTCACATCCTCGTGTCCCAGTAAATCTTGTACCGTCCGTATATCTGTACCATTAAGCAATAACTGGGTAGCAAACGAATGGCGAAAGGTGTGCGCCGTGACGCGCTTGCTTAATTGGCTGGCGACCACCGCTCGGCGCAGGGCTTTACGAAATGCGGTTTCGTGCAGATGATGGCGGCAAATATAACCATCGTATGGGTGTTCTGAGCAATGACTTGAAGGAAAAATATATTGCCAAGCAAAATCCGTTGCAGCATTGATATTGATAAGCAAGGAATGCTTGAAAAGTGTACAATTCCATATTAATTAATAAGAACATAACAAACAAAGTCACTGCGACCAAATACTCTCCACTTCGTTTTTGTGCGGGAAAATACTCGCACAAAAACAAAGCTCCGGTATTTGGCGCGTGCTTTGGGCGTTATAAGTAATCTCAGAATTAAAGCTAGGAATATAGAATGAAATGCTCGGTATATATTGCAACAAGCGCTGATGGCTACATTGCGACTCCCGACGGAGGCGTGGACTGGCTCCATAGTGCAGGGAACTCGGAAGCAGATATGGGTGATCACGCAGACATGGGTTTTGTCTCATTTATGGCATCCGTGGATTGCATGGTCATGGGGCGTAAGTGTATGGAAATGATTTCCAATATGAATTTGCCTCCTGAACAATGGCCTTATGGCGATACTCATATCGTTGTTTTGAGTAATACTATAAAAACACCGCCCGAGAACCTTAAAGGCAAAGTAGAGATGTTCTCAGGTGAAATTACTGATTTGGTAAGGGAATTGGAAAGCAAAGGGTTTGAGCATGCTTATATTGACGGTGGCTCTACAATCACATCATTTCTCAATTGTCGTCTCATCAATGAAATGACAATAACTAGGGTTCCTCTGCTGCTAGGAGACGGTATCCCTCTTTTTGGTAAACTCAACAGCCAAATAAAGCTTGTGGACTCTGAAGCAACCGCCTTTGCAAATGACTTCGTTCAAGTTAGGTACGGGGTAAATTACTTATAACAAATAAGAATAGGTGTCGCGCAGCCGACACCCTATATTCGGTTGTTGGACAAGCCCGGAGCCTCGATAAGCTCGATTTCTTTCTTTATTAAGTAAATTACGCGATGTTGCGTTGGCCACGCTTAGCCTGAGTGCTTTTTTCAAGGCGAGCGGGGTGGATGCAAGGGGCGATCATGTTATTGATGCCAGCCTCATCAGTTTGTTACGTCTTGCCTGAGAGTTGTTTTTTTGCCTGCTATTTCCTCTTGTTGTCGCCCTTGGCGTGGTGAATGCCATTATCCTTATTGCGTCCTTGCAGGATTACCTCAGTCGGCTGATGCCGGTGCATTTCATGGTATGTTGGCAGCAGGGGCATGTGCGCTCGGGTTTAGCCAGTGGCGCTAATCCCAGTAGTAATTGCAGCAGCGGCAGTAACAAGCACTGAATTTGCTGCAAGATGGCCTTGGCGTTGCCACGTAAATACCCGTAATCGCGCGCCCGTTGTAATCCTTTGGGCAGCACGTGTTGCAGTATCAACATCAGAAACTTAAGGGTTGGTAA
>NZ_JBKFDK010000040.1:0-11766 GCF_046452435.1 Motilimonas thetidivivens | reverse complement strand
CAACGCATCTTGGCACCATCACCATCAAACCTAAATTGACTGACGTTAGGTATGTCATTATTGATATATCAATGTCCTGGAAATGTAAGAAGGAACAACTGACTGAAGTAGAGCTCATCGAGTTAGCTAAGGATATACATCTACTTATTGATATTTACTGGTTGGATAAAGTCAAACTGCGTGTTGATGAATCAATAAAATCTTTATACAACATACTAAAAATTAGACTGAAAGACAGAATCATTAATTAACAACTAGGAGCTGTTTCGTAAGGCAAATTATCCACAGCCGCACGGCAACGTATGCAACGGACTTGCTAGCTGGCGGCAACAGCGAGTTGATAGTAATGCTGTGTTTTGATGAGTCCAACTACGACGTATCGACTGAAACAATTTGAACAGATGTGGCCTATAGAACAAACCGAGCGAAAAAACGATGCTGACGAAAATGGTATTGTTACATCACCAAACAACAATCAGACCTAGCTCAAAAAACAATAAAATTAAAATTTTCAATCAGATACAACCTGATACTATGTTTTAGCGGTTTGAACGATTACTTCTAAGCCCAATTACAACCTTGCCGACTAATCAGGTGTTTATGTCTATCGACTTTTACAACCAACATGCTCAGCAGCTAGCGCAAACCTATCTAGCGCAATCCTTTAACAAGGTACACCAGCCGTGGTTGCACTTTTTGTCGCCGATATTAGCCAAGCCGTTTGCAAGAGTGTTAGACATAGGGGCGGGCGCGGGTCGTGATAGCAAATACATAGCCGAGCAAGGGCAACCAAATCAAATCCATGTTACCGCCATCGAGCCAGCAGATTTGCTCGCTAACTTAGGCAAACAGCATACCCAAGGTTTAAATGTCACTTGGCTGCAAGACTCTTTGCCCGATTTAACCCAAGTGACCAAACAAGAAATCAGCTTCGATTTAATATTACTCAGCGCAGTATGGATGCACATTCCCGAGTCACAACGCGCCCGTTCACTGCGCAAACTCGCTAACTTGCTCAAACCCGGTGGCACGTTAGTCATTTCACTGCGCCATGGCCCAAGTGGCGATGCGAGAAAAATGTTTGAGGTATGTAGCGACCAATTATGCCAACTGGCACGCAGCTTTGGCCTGAGTCCAGTATTAGTTACCGACAGCCAACGTGATGAAATTGGCCGAGAGTCTGTAACATGGCAAACCGTGGTGCTCACTTTACCCGATGACGGCAGTGGGGCATTTCCTTTTATACGCCATGTTGCCTTAAACGATGGTAAATCGGCGACTCATAAGCTAGCGCTGTTACGGGTATTACTGCGCATTGCAGATGGCCACCCCGGTGCTGTATTGCGCCGTGAAGATGATCGCGTGATCTTACCCATGGGATTAGTCGCTCTTTATTGGGCGCACCAATATAAAGACCTCATCGACAAGCACGACTTGTATCAAACCCCCAATAGCAAACCGAACATGGGCTTTATGAAAGCCAATGGCTGGGGTCAGCTGGTGGATCTTCCAGCCAGTGACTATCGCATTGGCAATATGTTTATTGGCGAGCAGGCCAAAGCCATCACACGAATGTTATCCCACTGCGCAAAAAATATTAAAGACATGCCGTGTCGCTTTATTACCTACCCAAATAGCCCAGTTGCCGTGTTCGAAGTGGATAGTAAAACCGTTACCGCCAAGGAAAGCCTATTTTTAGACTTGGACACATTAAACCAATGGGGTGAGTTTTCATTGCCAGAACATTTATGGTTAGCTTTGAGCCGATATGCTTGCTGGATAGAGCCGGTGCTTATTTCCGAGTGGGTGAAAATTATGGCCAACTATAAAGGCAATCATAAGTATCAACCGATAGAGCAACAGGCCTTTTTGTATCGAGCATTGAATTGGCTAGAAGCAAAACACGATACCTCAGAAGTGCGAAAACGCTTTGAAAGCTTACGCACTCAGCAGCCCCAAACTTGTGTGTGGACGGCGAAGAATCTGCATAGTGACTATGCCGTTGATCATTGTATGCCGTTTGCGCGCTGGCCTAATAACGATCTATGGAACTTACTGCCATCTGATGCAAAAGCCAACAGTGATAAAAGCGACCGTTTACCCAGTGCACAAAAGTTAACGCAGGCAAAAGATCGCATCTTGGATTGGTGGCAACAAGCTTGGTTGTCCGAGTCAAAAAACCAGAGTCACCGGCAACGATTTTTAGCCCAAGCCAACATCGCTTTGCCGGGCCTTAACGCCAGTAACACCTCAGTAGATGACATCTTTGAAGCCCTGAGATTACAACGTGACAGGCTCAGAGAAATGCAGCAATTGAGGGAGTGGGGGTAAAGATATGTTTAAAAAGAGACCTCTTAGATGCATAGTTCAGATAGAAATATTCAAATTTCGTAATAACTCATTGCATAACCCTGTCTGAGTGGTTTTGACACATGAGTCCGCTACTTTTGTTTCGCTAATGCCTCACATTAAGATATCGCTATGTCAAATTAATTCTAGATAAAGCCAGGAACCAAAGCAATAATCGAGTTGACATGCTCTAGCTCGTGTCTATTCATCAACTGCAAGTTGAAGGCATGTGGCGGCAAAGAAGCATTAGGCGTGCAGTCTACGTGGAGGTCATTGAGCACGTAACCAGCTAACGCCTCGTTGGTTGTAATGTTTCTCACATATTGCCCCTTCATACCTAGATCAATAGCTAAGTCATTTCTATTTTCATGCTTAGAGTGCGGTGCAACACTTAGGACAACGTAACGGTTCCAAAGAATATCGTCCTCTATAGTCTTGTCGTATGAGCTGTCAGTTTGCTGTGCCTTAAGAATTCGACTGATTCTAAAGCACAGGAAATTACGTCTTTTACTGTCCCAAGCACGGATGTGCCAAGCCCCAAGCCCTTTGAATAGAGAATGAGGCGTCAGGGTTCTAGTCTCTGTGCTAGTTGAGGAACTGTACAGGACAGAAATACAGTGTTTATTAAGGATCGACCTTGTGACTTGAGAGACGATATCAATGGATAGTGAATCCAACACTGTTGCGAAGCTGCTCACACCATAAGTTGTTACTGGAATTGAGTTAAGCTCCTGACCCCATGCTATTAACCTCAGAGCAGCTTCTGGGTCATGCTCAAAAGCTGGACTAAACGATGATGACCTCATGTATGCTCGCATGCTTTCGTTGAAAACCGTGTTGTTTGGAAAACGTTCTTTGTAAGCATTAAAAGAGCGGCTTGCTGTAGCAACGGCAATATCACCGTGCTGAATAAGGTCGGAGCGATTCACTTTCCCAAAGAAGCAGAGATAGAAATCAATAAGCCTTAGTCGTTTGGTTTGTGGAGATTCAACACAACGCACAATGATTACCCTTATCAAAATGAACTGTACTAATTTACTCTAACGAATCATTTGATTCCAGTGTAATATAACATTAGTTGATTCTTTGACCGCTAGTAGACACGACACATTTGGCTTTTTTGGGTGTTGACAGTGTTGAGGCATTTCTATCTTAAACGCAGCCTCTTAACTCTGGTGGAAGTTGGAAACACAATAATGGACTTACTTAGTGGCAGCCGAGTCAGTAAGTTTGTTGTAGGTCATTCACTAACCGAGGGGTTGAGAATATCTCTACCGCACTGTGATGAAAGAAATGAATAAATCTGAAACAAAAAGCTCAAAACTACTAGGGATCGTACTTTTCCACTCATTTATCCCTGGGAAACTATTCAAGGTCAAGGCTATCGGGCATAGCAACAATACGGGTGATAACGGAGCTGGTAAATCCACTTTGTTAAGCTTACTTCCAGCTTTCTATGGAGCCGATCCGAGTAAGCTGGTGGATAGACAAGCGGATAAAGTTTCCTTTGTTGATTACTACTTGCCCACCCCAAAATCTGTCATCGTGTTTGAATATGAAAAACTTGGTGAGAGAAAGTGTTCTGTAATGTATCGAAATGGCTCCAGTGTCGCTTATAGGTTTTTGACAGGAACCGCTGAACAATTGTTTTCTCAGCATTTGTACGACGAGCTAATTAAGCAAGGAAGTGAAACTCGAACATGGCTTAAAAACCTTGTGTCTCAGTCAATGTCAGTAAGTTCGCAAATTGAAACTAGTGTCGATTACCGCTCAGTAATTCTAAACAATAAAAAGCGTTTGGCCCAAAGACGTAGTACGGGTAAAAACTTAGTTGCAATCGCCCATGAGTACTCGCTGTGTTCTGCGAGCCATAACATGAATCATATCGACATTTTGACGGCGACAATGATGCGCCACAAGAAAATGTTGAGTCGTTTTAAGACGATGATTGTGGACTGTTTCTTGAATAACACATCGATGGACGACGTTCCTTATAAGAAAGAGTATAGCGAGTTAATAAACAGCTTGGATGTCTTTGTTCAGCTAGAAACTAAGAAAAGTAAATTCGATGAAGCACTAGCTAACAAAGACAGTCTCGAAGAGTACATCAAGCAATTAAACTCGTACCGAGCTCAAATCACTTCCTACCTGCATCAATTAGCCTTAAGTGACACTCAACTCTCAGACAAGATTCGCTCACAGAAGGAGCTGCATGAGATTCTGGTTAATGAGAGGAAAGGTAAATTGCACACTTTCAACTCTGAATTAAACAATCAACGGATTGAGTTTGAAAGGAAGTCCAAGATTATTGATGCAATTTACAACAAGCGCGATAAGTATGAAAGCGAAGATGATATTTTAGGGAAGATCACTCTCTACAATAGCCTGAGTGATATGTTGAGGGAGGCTGAGTCAGCTAAGAAACACTACGATAACCTGCTAGAAGATGTGAGAACAGAAGAAACGGAACTTAAGTCTCAAGTACAAAAACTGGAGCTTGAATGTTCTGATTTTCGCTTTCGTAAGCAACAAGAAATCAATAGCGTTCTTAAGGCTAAGGAAGAGATAGTAGAGCAAAAGTCTGAGCGTTTGGAGGCGATGCAGAGTGACCTCAACTTTGAAAAGAAAAAGCTGCAAGATGCCTTTGATGAACAGTCTGAAAGAATAAAACAAGAACAGCTTAGACTCGCAACTCTTGAAGGGCAATCTCTTGATTTTACGTCAGAACAGAAGGCGGAATTACGCATTTTGGAGAATGATCTTGATAAAAAACGGCGAGAGTTTAATGCTTCGCAAAACACTGTAATTTACTTAAATGAACAACTTCGTCAAGCAACCAAAACTCATGAGGGCAGTCTATCGGCTTACCATGCTTGTAGGGATGAGCTGAAAGAAATTTCAGATGAAATCATTTCTGTAAGTCGTGCATTGTTGCCTACAAAAGGGTCACTCAACGAGTTTTTAGTACAGAAGGTGCCTGGTTGGCGTTGCAATATAGGTAAAGTAATCGACCCTAACTTGTTAAATTCAAAGAATCTAAAGCCATTTTTCGACCTCGATACGACTGAGTCAATGTTCGGTCTTCATTTGGATCTTGATTCAATTTCGCTTCCTGATTTTTGTCTTAGTGAAGAAAAGCTTTCAGAGCGTCTAAGTACTTTAAAAATTAAAGAGTTAGAAACAGAAACACGCGAAGAGAAAGCTAAGAGTCGAGCAAAAAGTGATGAGCAAGAAACAGAGAAGCTTCAGAAAGAAGTAAAAATTCAGAGTCAAAGATCAAAAGTCTTGGAGGATGAACTGAGTAAGCTTAACCTCCTAAAGGATCAAAAAACAGCCCAGTTTGAAAGTGATGCTGAAAGTCGTACATACGAAGTTAAGAAACAAAAAAGCGTACTAGAGTCTGAATCTTTTGCCATTAAGTCCGACTTGAAAGCAAAACTTGAAAACGAAGAACAGCGCCACCAACAGGAGCGTGTTCAGGTGAAAGCTAACTTTGACTATAGGTTGTCAGAAGAAGACGCGAAAAAAAGTGCTATTGAGGCTCTGATCAAAGATAAAGAAAAGGTGACTTCAGACAGAATCAGCGACTGCAAGTTAGCGTTCAACCAGGCGTTGATGAATAAAGGCGTAGATCCAGTCAGCATCGAAAGTGCCAAGTTGAAGTGGGAGTTGCTCGAACGCCAATGTGAGGAGATCAAAGCTTTTCAAGCTTTAATTATCGACTACCACACTTGGCTCGAAGCAGAATGGAAATATATTGATACTTATAATTCTGAGAAGCTGGATTTAGAGCGACAGATCGCGAGAGGCGTTGCGAAGAGAGACGATTATGAAAAATCGGTGGGCAGAAAAATCGATGACGTAGCGACTTCAATTAAGTTGGATGAACAGGAGCTAATTACAGTCAAGGAGGCTATAGGGCAGCTTACAACTTGTACCAATAACTTGGAAAAAGCGGTCGATGAATCAGATTTAGCTAGCTTAGAAGATGTCTCTGTAGATTTAGAGTTTCATTCTGTTGAGCATGCCGTGAGTCTAGTGACGGACAAAATCACTGCGATTAACACGCTTAAGAAAGAAATCGTTAGTAAAGTAAAAGATGTAAGTAACACAATCTTAGGATTGGATGACAATAATGAAATAAAGATGATGTGGGAGCAGATGCGTTCTGCGACCATGACCAAGCTTTCAGACAAATATGATTACGCTATTAACTATGACAGCCCTCAATTTTCCCTTGCTTGTTTGGGAGATCTAGAGGGACTTGTCCTAAACGTGATTCCAGATGTTAGAGATGTTAAAATTGAAACTCTTCGTTCAATCTCGACTCAGATTTCTAACTACCACCAAACCCTTAAACAGGTGAATAGTAAAGTAGATTCAGTTTCGAGCACTTTGGACAAGTCGATTGAAACGGGCAATCCTTTTCCTGCTATCGACAGCATACACATCAAACTATCAAGCAAGATCCATACTTTTGATCTTTGGAAAGACCTTAATCTATTTAGTGTCGAATTGGATAGATGGTCAGGCGAAACCTCAAGAGGTCTACCTTCCAAAGCGTTTCTTGCTTCTTTCAAGCAACTGTTGGCTTCATTTAAAGAGGCTCAGATATCTAAAAACCTAGAGTCTTTGGTCGAGATGGAGATAACGATTGTTGAGAATGGACGCCCAGCAGTGGTTCGAAATGATGAAGATTTAGAAAAGGTCGGCTCCGAAGGGATTTCCAAACTAGCTATTATCGTTGTTTTCTGTGGGATGACTCGATTCTTGTGTCAGGATGAAGACGTTGCCATTCACTGGCCGCTAGACGAATTAGGGAAAATCTCTATTTCTAACCTGGCTATTTTATTCGACATGATGGCTCAAAAAGGTATTTGCTTGTTCACTGCTCAGCCAGATCTGCATCCAGCTACTTACAAGTACTTCGCGACTAAAAATCACATAGTGAAGAATGTAGGTGTCAAATCATTTATTGGTGGACGTAGAAGCAGAGTCAATCCATTGCTTTCTGAGTCGAAACTAAATCAGTCTACGGAGGTGGTTGAATGAATAAGTTTGAATCGGCTTTCCGACTGCTCATGAGTAAAAAAGTGATCTGTGAATATGCATCTCCTATTGAGTACACATACTTATCCGATACCAGAAACCGAAGTGACATGAACCAATACCTGTCTCGAATAAGCATGACAACAGTCGAAACACAAGACGGACTAGGTTTTTACTGTGGATACGAGAACATCGATAACACTCGAAAGAAAAACGAAGTTCTCAAAGACTTTGAAGTTTTTTCGCAGACGATGGAAGGGATAATCGCTTGGCTCAAACTAGCCCGAAATATTGACTCAGACTCCAGACCTATCATGGCTGGTGGCAAACTTTCGGAGTCAGAGTTACTCGCAGCAATTGAGGAAAGTAACTCACTTCAAAATCAGCTTGATCATATTGCACATAAGCTTAAAAGAGCTCATAAAAGCAAAGAGAGTAAAACGAAGCTGAGGTCGATCTTAGATTATCTTGTCCAAGAAGGATACTTTGTATCTCCATCATCAACTGGCTCTCTCTTTATCGCTACAGCGAAATGGTCATTGCTTTATGAGACTTTGGAGTTTATCGCTATTAATGAAGGGATGCTGGAAAGTGAAGCTGATGGTGGAAATGAATTAGATACTCAAATGGGGTTAATTTAGATGTCTCGACAAGTGGAGTCAAAAGAAGCTGTGCGAGCTCTAAGTACTCATACTGAGGTAGTAGACGAGGCTTGCTATGAGCTAGCTGGAGTACTTCATCATAGTGAAAGCAATAAAGCTGCAATTGCAGCGCTTACAAAACATCAGTTGGCATATCACTTAGATGATGAGCATGGAGTCCAAATTCATTCGTCTGTTAAACGTTTACTGGATAGGGTAACTAGTCGTTATAGATTCAGAGAACGTCATGGTGAGTTTTCTAATCAGATTGAAAACTTGGATTATGCCGTTGACAGTTACCGACGAGTTAAGGACTTCAATGATGATAAAAAACAACACTACTTAGATGAAATTAGAGAGATAACAGTCGAGATAAATGACGCCTTGGTTGAGACCGTATCTTCTTTTCATAGGATCGTTGCGGATGAATTTAGCATGGTCACTGATGTTGATGACAAAATTCGTCAAATCGGTCGATGCAAACGTGAGATCGGTAGAATCAATTGTATCTTCGAGCATTTAAGTGTGAAAAAGCTTAGGGAGTGGGTACAAACTGACATTCACCTTGAGCGAATTCTTTTGAAGCTACTTAAATCTAAAATCGATATAGCATTGAAGGACTTAAATGTATCAAACAAAAAAATGGTCGATATGTTGGCAAAGCTTCAGCGAGATAAGAAATCTTCCAAGCTTAATCGCATTATTGATGTTTTTGCAGCTAAGTTCCAAGATGACAAAACCTTTTCACCATCTATAGATTCCATTGAATGTTTGCCTGACTGCTTGTCTCAGGTTTCGAAAACAGAAGTACGAGCCTATGGAAATACTAACAGCGACATCCAAGCTGATGACTTAATTGATTTGGCTGTAAGGGCTCTTGCTAGCTGTGAGAGGAAAAAAGGCAAAGCTTCAGATTTAGACAGTATCGAAGTTACGGATGTCCGTGAAGATGAAGAAGAGTTTGAACTAAACGAGGTAGATGAAGCGCTAGAGTTAATGTTTGAGGCAATAAAAACCAACCCTAACATTCTCCCTCTATCTGCTGCGCAAAGCTATACACTGTTTGATCTCGATATAGAACTAGAGGACTGGCTTTTACTGGTCGATGGATACATTAGTGCGCAAAAAGTCGGTTTGAAGAGTATCGTCCAAATTAAGGAAGAAAGAGAAGTCGTATTACCTTATGACGGTAATGTGATTATTAGTGATATTGTTTTTGAAACAATCGGAGGTGCTAAATGACGCTATCTCTATCGCTAATTAATGCTGCTAAGAGGATTGTTGTTAATTCGAGGGAGAGGATTCCTGCCAACAAGTCCAATACTGAAGTTTGCAGGCTCGTAGAAGTCGGGGCTGTTAGTGGCAATTCAATTCTTTTATCCCGTTCAGAATTGAGGGAAATTGAAAAGTATTTTACTTCAACATTGGGACAAAATCTTCTGACCTTTCAACAGAGTAGCAACTCTCGGATGGATACTGCACGCCCTGGTATTAGCGAGAAGTCGGCAAAAGGTGGTGTGTTTCAGCAGCTCATTAGCTTAGCTGGTAATGTGAATATCCCTTTAAAGAACCAGCTAGATGTACCAAAAGAAGCTAGGTATGTAGCTTCTGTAGAGTTGGATGATCTAGATTTCCCGCGTTTTAGCCGAGTACTTATTATCGAAAATGGCGAGCTAATGGTTAGATGGAAAGAAGTTGTACTCTCTTTGCCAGATGAATGGCAATCCGCTGTGCTCGTTTACCGTGGTCACGGAAAAAACCAAAAAGACCTAGCGACTCTGATTGAATGCTTTGACAACAATGCCGTTGAAGTAGGCTTTTTCTATGATTACGATCCAGCAGGCTTAGATATGATCGACCAACTAAGTAATGATAAACACTATTGGATTGTACCTGTCAAAAATCTGGAGTTGTTCCAAAGTATCAACAAGCTAGATGAATTTTTGAAGCAACTAGAACAGCTTGATAGGCTCAAGAGCAGAGATGTCAGCGCATCAATGCGAAAGCATTTAGCCTTCATTGAGAAGAATACACTGGCTATTACGCAAGAGCACTTGATCCGAAATCAGAGCCTTTTGATCGCCGAAAAGCTTATTGATTAGTATTAACTCATATGGTAATCCCTATTAAGCAGGCAGCTGAAACGGAGTCTGTGATAATCATTGTGTGTAACTACCTGGGCAATTTTGAATAGAAAAGAACTTGAAGCCTTAGCTAGTTAGCGGGTTAGGCGGTAGATGTTGCCATTGTCGGTGGCGAAGAGGATATCGCCGCTTGGGGTGATTTCTACGTCGCGGATACGCTCGTTGAGGTTTTCTAATATTCGCGTTTCGTCGATGGCTTGGTTTTGTTCATTTATTGTGATGACATTGAGGTGCATGAGTTTTAGTGCGCCGGCGATCAGTTTGCCTTGTAATTCTGGGAATTTGTCGCCGCGATAGAGCACTAGGCTGCCGGGCGCAATGGAGGGGACGTAGACCTTAACGGGTGAGACGATTCCGGGTTTTTCTTTGGCTTCACCCACTGCAACGGGGCCCCAGTATTCTTTGCCGTGTGAGGTGATGGGCCAGCCGTAGTTAGCGCCTTTTTCGATTAGGTTGATTTCGTCGCCGCCGCGTGGGCCGTGCTCGATAGACCAGAGTTTATTTGTTTTGCTGTCATACCAAATGCCTTGCGGGTTGCGGTGGCCATAGCTCCAGATTTCATTGCGTTTGTTGGCATCGTTAATGAAAGGGTTATCGCTGGGCACGCTGCCATCGGGTTTTAGGCGTAGAATGCTGCCCGCATGGGTTTGGGTGTCTTGGCCGTTTTCGCGTACGCCGCGATCGCCAATACTGAAGTATAAGCTGTTGTTGTCAAATGTAATGCGTGAGCCAAAGTAGCGTGAGGTGTTGCTGCGTGACTCGGTTACTAATAATTCTTGCCATTGGCTAAATTTGCCGTTTTGGTATTTGGCCATGGCAAGGGTTGTTGCGCCTTGGCCTTGTTGGTTTTTGCTGTAGGTAAAATAAAAGGTGTCATTGGCAAACGGTGAGCGAGCTATATCGAGCAGGCCACCTTGGCCTTTGGCGATAACGTCAATTTGCGCTAGGGCGGTTTGCGTGCCGCTGGTCAGATCCAGTCGCTTGATGATGCCTTCACGCTCGGTAACCAGTAATGTTTGTTCATCGAGATAACTTATGCCCCATGGCAGGGTGAAGCCGCCGGCGATTTTTTCTGTCTGCCATGCTAGCGCGGGGTTAGCCGACATTAAGCTAAGGGCGATAAGGGTAAATCGAAGTGGCAGCTTCATAGCATTATCTTCTTATATTTTATTGAGTTGGTTGTTTTATTGTACGTTAGCATGGCGGATCCAGTTTTACTGTTTAAGGGGGTTTTTACAAGTTTAGTCAATGGAGATGAGCTTGTGGGGTGTGCGGGGATGGTGAGATTCGCCGAGCTCGGCTCCCACAGGGGCTGGGATTTGTTGGATCGAAGGAATCAACCGCGCTTATGTAGGAGCAATTTTTAAATCGCGAATCCATGGCTTCAGAAGCGTGTTTTTTGCTTTGTCGCATATCTTTAATCGCGGCTTAAAAGCCGCTCCTACGCGATTGTGGAGGAGATTTTTAAATCGCGAATCAACGGTTTCAATAGCGTGTTTTCGGCTTTGTCGTATATCTTTAATCGCGGCTTAAAAGCCGCTTATATGGACTCCTCGTATTGTTCAACAGTTTTTGCGCGATTC
>NZ_JBKFDK010000039.1:0-13236 GCF_046452435.1 Motilimonas thetidivivens | reverse complement strand
ATAGCAGCGCCCCCTACAAAGACTATAAAATTTACAAAGAAAATGGTGAAGAAGCGAAAATGGACTGCCTTTTGGGCGCTTTGCCAAGCACTATGTATCAGAAAGAGAGCTTTATTGTAATAGCGACGCCAAAACAAGGCCATAAAAGCAGCACGGCAAGAATCAGCACAACCGTCTTAAAAAAGGACGAGATAGCTACCCCTATTGGTACTATTCCCGTTGATGTAATTCAATATGAAACGGAGGAAGGAAGAGAGTTAATATTCTTTAATGAAAAGTATGGTGCAGTTGCAAATATAACCTATAGAAACTATCAATGGTTAACTGAACAAAAACTGATTGAAAAACACTCTAAAAGGTTCCTAAATGGAAGAGGTGAATTACTCATCTCTATCAGAATTATAGATTATTTTGAGGAGGCAGCTAGAGCCATTCAGCTCACGGAAGTAGAAGAAAAAGTTTCTGCACTGTTTCAAGCGACCAAGGAAACAGGAATAACGGCTGATAACCTGTCCATTGGGAGTAATTATTTCTTATCCCTTTGGCCATTATTCTCACTTAGAGACTACCTTATAGGTGAGCCAGCCGCCTTATCCTTTTTCACTCACTATCAGGACGAACTGAAAAACATTGGGATTAGCGACTATCCCGGTATCACAGTCAAAGGAAGCCATGGCTATTTTATTAAAGACGAGCAAGATTTACTGGCCCCGATGGCAAATGAAATGGATAAAAGAATCAAAACAGATGTAACTAACAACAAGGAATGCGCAGTACTGCTAGCACCAACGGAAGAATTAACAATAACACCAGTGAAAGACATCAAAGTGCCCAGCCATATTTACGAAGTACAGTGGCAAGACTGTAGCAGAAAGGTTGAAGTCAAGGATAAAGCTAGATGGTTCCTAGGATAAAACCGATACACATTGCCCTTCGGCGCTCTGCCTTCAAAGGGGGATATAACGGTATGGCATAAAGCAAAGTGTATGTCGCCAGGGTGACTGTCACGATAACACTCCGACAGTGCGATTTTCGGAAGTTTTAAAGCTGAGTGGATGCCAAGTCTGGTTATCAATCATTTACCGTGGGTGTTTAGTCGATTAATAGGTACATTGCAGAGTATTTTATCGGCTCAGGCCGCACTAGTTTCACTAGGGGTTATCACCTCAGAGGGCTGAAGCGGAATACTTCAACTTATAACGAGGTGGTCAATTTTTGCTGCCCACTACACCCACATCATAACTTAGGCGACAAATATAGTAATATATCTAGCTTTCTTACCTTCTAGCCCATTCGTTATAATGAGCGCAGAATGCATTAAATTGTTCAGGGGTATGGTTTCGGGCATGATTTACAATGAGTTCAGCCATCGCTTGAGCATGTTCCCTTTTATCAGTTGAGTATTTCACTTCTGATTCAAGTTGATGAATGCGGTTGGCCGTTTTTACATCTGTATTATTATAACCACACTCCGCATATCCAAGGCGCAAGTACTCAGGCCAATAAGAAATATCGCTCCCGTGCTCCTTTTTGCCAAAAGCAGGGAGAGTTAGCCCCTCCTTAGAGAAATACCCTACCGCTCTGGACTTAACATCAATGCAGAATTGTACCCTTTCATTGACAGACATAGATGCTAATTCTGCCTTCAGCTCATTGACCTGCGAATTATTTGGTTGGTCGGTTTCTTTTCCCTGCTTATTTAATTGGGTCCGCAGATAATGACTAAATTTAGGTGAAAAAAAGTGCTGGCATTTGTCAATTAGGACCTCTGCACCAAATATTTGTTGCTGGTAAGCAATTATATTATCGCTATGCTGATACACAAGCTGGCCTTGCTCTGCATCCCCCTGCCAACGTAAAACAATCGTTGGCATTGTTTCCGGTGGATTTATTGTGGTTTGAAGTGTCTGGAGCTCAGGTAGCCTTATTTCCACTGGTGTGTTACCAGCATAATCCACTTCAATATGCGTATCACTATTGACAGAAATTTTTCCAAGGTTTACCCATGTGGAGAGTGTTTTCAGAGCAGCAAATGTCTGCCTCATCTCAATCCCTGCAAGAGTAAGTGAGGTTGTTAAATTTTTATCAAATTTAATTATTTCTGTTCGATCCTTGACGCCAACAGAGGTTGACTTTACTCGTTTTTCCATTGTGAAAGATTCGCTATCACGAATATATATATAGGTGGTGATATTATCAGGAGCAAACACAGCCTTAGTAACCTTGAGTTGCTCATCTAAATGAAGAGTTAGTTTATCTCCAGGGTAATACTTACCAAGGGCAAGTTCTTGTTGATCTCCCTCCAATAACCTTAGTAATTCTGGGCGAGGGATGTTGTTTTCATGAAATATTTTACCTAATGTGTCGCCAGCCTCAAATACATGTTCCAGTACCTTTGGAGCTCTCCCTGCTTCACTATGCTCGGCAGCTCCACTGTGGCCAACGAATACACAATGAGTAAGCAGTAATCCAATAAAGCTGGTGATCTGTTTTTTCATATTCCGCTTTCCTCGGTGTGGTTATGACTTATCATGATGTTTATTTGATGTTCTGGATAGATAACATCGTGGTTGTGCCGATCTATCAATCGATATTGGAAACTCTAATGTAATAGTGGAATAAATTCTGCAAAATAGGTCATATAAATATCAATTTATTGCTGGTGGAAAATGTTGCTGTCAGAGCAACTGCATCGTTAAGCCGATATTCAGGGAACCTTACGACTCAAACCAGATGGCTGAAATGAGATTTCAATTTTACAAATATCTCTGCACTTTAGAGTAGGCCAGCATTGCTGGAACAGAGATGGCAAGGGTAAACAGCTTACCTTGCCCTAATTCACAACATGCTGTGCTAGTTTCCTTGTATCGAAACGGTAGAGGAAATGGACGAGCGGTTACTTTAGTATATCAACACAGCCTTGTGATAACCTATCAGCTAAACTTGCCGTCTATTGAGCGCTTATCTGAGCTTCTGGGATATAGATTAGACTGCTTTGCTAATTAGCGTGACAGAATATCAACGATTTCACGGGTATTTTTAATTACCTTAATGGTGTCGTTATCTATGTCTATCCACTCGTATTTATCATTTTTATTGCCCGGGCGTTTGTGGCCAAAACGGTAGATATCCCAGTCTAGGATGTCGCCTCTGCGCAGTTTTTTCTTCCAACCTGGTGGTAGCTCACCGCCTCGGTCTACTTTCTTTTCAAGGCCGGGTGGTAAGGTTTTCTCATGCTTATCATTTTTAGCATGAGCTGGTCCGATCAAGGCAAAGCTGGTCAGTACAGCTCCGACACAAAGCCATTTTAATTTTGTGTTAGTGAATGACATAGAGATCCCGAGGTAAGGTTAATGGTAATAACTAAGTTTAACAGTTCTTTTCTGATCCGACATAGGCGCTTTCCCTTATAGGATATATCACCAGAAGCTTGAGCTATCAGTATTTTCCGTTAACATGGAACGAATCCATCGATTGATGATTGTTGACAATGAGGTTTGCTTCATGAGATTCGTTCTGGCTTATAGCCGTTATCTGTTTTTATTCTGCTGTTTCATTCTTGCGCCATTGCACGCGCAGATTATTACTAGCCCCAATGACGACCGAGGTTATAAGGTCATCACCTTAGACAACCAGCTTGAAGTGTTATTAGTCTCAGATCCCAGTGCTAAGAATAGCGCAGCGACCATCGCGGTGCCGGTGGGAAGCATGCACAACCCAGATTCTCAGCTTGGTTTGGCCCATTACCTTGAACACATGCTGTTTCTTGGCTCGGAGCGTTATCCAGAGATCAATGATTACAGTAAGTTTATGCGCTTAAATGGGGGCTACACCAATGCCTACACCGCCCAAGACCGCACGGTTTATGGCTTTGAGGTTAACGATAAAGTATATCCCGAAGCCTTAGACCGTTTAGGTGATGTGATGCGCGCGCCGCTACTGGATGAGCATTATGCCGACAAAGAGCGCAGCACGGTTAATGCCGAGCAGCAAACCTACAAAGGCCATGATGGACGCAAATTATACACCTTAGAGATGTATACCCTGAATCCTGAGCATCCTATGTCGCGTTTTAGCACGGGTGATTTAGAAACATTAAAAGACAAGCCCGGCAGCAAATTACAAGACGAGCTAGTGGCTTTCTTCAATGCTTACTACAGCGCCAATTTAATGAAGGCGGTGTTATATGGGCCGCGTGATTTGGCCAGCCAAGAGCAACTGGCTAAGCAGTATCTAGCCCAGATCCCTAATCGCAATGCCACCACGCCAGAGATTTTAGCGCCTTTAGTCACCGAAAAAGAGCTAGCCATCGAAGCCAGTTTGAAACCTAGCTCAGATATCAAGGTGCTGAAAATGAGCTTTGTCATGCCAAGCTTCGCCGAGTTTTATCCTTACAAACCGGGCATTTTTGTATCACGCATTCTAGGCTCAGATCGCAGCGGCACTTTGTCGGATTACTTGCAACAAGCAGGTTTAATTGAGTCGTTAATGGCGGGCTTTGATGCTAACTACAGTCCGAATGACAGCAGTGTGACACTGCAGTTCCAGCTCACCGAAGCGGGCATAAAACAGCAAGATAAAATCATTGCCGCGGCTTTTGCGTATATTGAATTAATTAAACAAACGGGTGTGACCCAAGCGCAATATCAAGCCCTTGAGCAAAGTCTTAACAACAGTTTTGCTTATTTACCGAAAAAGGGCGGCTTTAGTTATAGCATGGTGCTGGTGGCCAATATGCTGGAACTCCCCACCGAGGAGGTTATCTTTGCGCCGTACCGCCTTGATGGTTTTAACCCTGAGCTAGTTAAGCAAGTACTTACTTATTTAACGCCAGAAAGAGTGCGCTTGTTTGTGGCTCACCCAGGTGTGGTGGGTGACAAGGTGCTGTATTCCTACGGTGATAGTTACCGTGTTGCGCCGATTGCCGAAAGCCGGATCAAACTATGGCAACAGCAGCTACCTGAGCTAAGCAAAGCCATGCATTTACCCGAAGGTAATCGCTGGCTACCCGAAGATAAATCCATTGTTAAAGCTGAGCATCAGCAACAAGCGGTTGAGTTGGTAAAACAGCCGGGCTTATCTTTATGGTTTAAGCAAAGTGAATACTTCCAAGAGCCAAAAGGCAGCATCGCCGTTGAGCTGAATAACGATTTATTAGATCGCAGCGCGCAGCAACGTATCACGGGTGCGATATTAAATGAAATTCTGGCTAAGCAGCTAGTGGGCTTAAGTTATGAAGCTGGTGAAGCGAATTTATCCCTATCTGTTGGCACGGGTAATGGCTTGTTGTTTGCCACGGGTGGCTTTAATGATAAGCAAAGTGAGTTAATGCTTACCTTATTAGATACGGTAAAAGCGGCTAAATTTAACCAACAAGAGCTGGATCTGGCTAAGGTTGAAATCCGTCGCCTGATCGAAAATAAACTCAAAGACCAAAGTATGTCACTGGCGTTTGCCGAGTTTCGTAATCTGGTGCGGTTGCCCTCTTGGTCAGACCAAGCCTTACTAACGGCGTTAGATAAGGTGACCTTAGCGCAGTTAAACCAATTGCGTGATGACATGTTTAGCCAAAGCGCAGTGCGTATCTTGGTGACGGGTAACTTTAGCAGTGAGCAAGCCATTGCCCTGCAGCAGCAGGTGGTGAAGCGTGCGCCAGTCGCCAAGCAAGACTTTTACCAGCTTAAGCGCATAACGCCTAAGCCAAAACAGCGCTTAACTTGGTCATTGGCGAGTGAAATGGGTGATGCGGCCTTGGCGCAAATCTTTGTTTCGACAAAAGCGGGTGAAGCGGGGCAAGTGCAGGCTGAGTTACTCAATAAGATAGCTTACTCGGATTTTTATGATTTAATCCGCACCCAAGAGCAGTTGTCTTATTCGCCGTTTACCTTGAGTTTTCCGGTCGATGATTATGCCGCTTTAGGTCTGTTTACCCAAAGTCCAGAGCAAGGGCCAAAGCACTTAAAGCAGCGCTATGATTACTTTGTGCAGCAATTTGCGAAAAAGCTGGCGGATTTTGATCAGCAAGAATTTGCTAAGATAAAACAAGCGCATATTGCCAACTACCAGAAAAAGCCAAGTAATTTAGACGAAGAGTTTGGTTACATTCATGGCCAATGGAATGAGCAAAAAGCCGATTTAAATACCAAGGCTAAACGCATTGCCTTGATTGAGCAAACCAGTTTGCAACAAGTGCAAGACTTATATAAAAGCATGGTATTAGGATCGGAAAATGAGCAGTTTTTAATTCAAGTGAAAGGCAGTCAGTTTGTTGATGCGCCACTCGCCGAATTAAAAGGTGCCAGCAAAATATCTGATTTAGCCACTTGGCAACAAAGCCGTCAGGCTAAGTAGCCAAACCCTGCAAACAAATAAGGCGCTCATCGAGCGCCTTATTTTATCGAGTTGCTGAAGCTGGTTAAGCCGCGATAGCGCGCTCAATCAGATCTTTTAAGTAGTCGCTAAATTGATGGCCGTGATTGGCGAGCATTTGCGGGAACATAGACGTCTTGGTCATACCCGGGAAGGTATTTATCTCATTGAGTAAAATTTCACCTTCAGTGGTTAAGAAAAAGTCGATGCGCGATAAGTGCTTCAACTTCATGCCTTTAAAGGCCGCAATCGCATAAGCTTGCATCTGCGCAATTTGCTCAGCAGTTAGATTTTGCGCCTCAACTTGAGTCAAAGAGTGGCTATCGGCCGCGTACTTTTCTTCATAGGTGTAAAAGGTGTTGTCTGGGCAAATGATTTCACTTGGCACTGTAGCGATCACTTCACCTTGATATTCATAAGCGGCGATTTCTAGCTCGCGCGCTTTTACTGCTTTTTCGACCAACACATAGTTTGAGTAAGTAAAGGCTTCTGCTAATTTTGCTGCTATGTCTGCCTTGTCGCGCACTAAATAACAACCTACAGAAGAGCCCTGTGAAGCGGCCTTAATAAATACGCTGCCCCAATTATCAAATGCTTGGCTTACTTGCGCTAAGGTTGCGTCACTGAATTCACTGATAAATAAAGATGGCGTGTTAGGGATGGCGAGGGCGTCAAACCACATTTTCGAGCTGACTTTGTTAAAGCACAAGGTGTTCGCTTCGGGACCACAGCCCATATAAGGCAACTTGATCATTTCAAAATAGGATTGAATGGTGCCGGTTTCGCCTGGGTAACCGTGAATGCAAGGAATGGCAAAATCAATGAAATGACTGCGGGGTTGAGCTGCTGAGACAGTGGTCAAATGCTTTTGCATATCCAGTTGGCAAACTTGCTGCTCACTATCAAGCCATTGGCCTGTTTTGCTAATGGTAATGCGATGTAAATTAAAGTGCTCGTGTTGTGATAGTTGCTGCGCAATAAAATCGGCAGAACGTAATGACACTTCATGCTCGGCACTTTCGCCACCACAAAGCAGCAGAATGTTAAATTTTTTCATGTGTATTTCCCCTATCACAACGTCTGGTGCTGGATTCTACCTGCCGATATAAGCGCTGGCTAGTGCTGGACATACAGGTCTGCCCAAGGTGTGATGACAATAGGGTAAGTTTGTTAGGAGAAAACGTGGTTTTGCGGTAAATTTAAGCGTATTGCAAAGGATGAATTAAATGGCAACACGCTGGACCCAGCCCACAGCTTATTTGTTATCGGTCACTATGTTACTGATGACTTTGGCTGCCTCCAGTTCAGTGTCCCTAAGCGGTAATGGCCAATTAGTTTGTGCCCAAGCGGGCTTTTATAGTGTTAGCGTTGCCGAGGATGGTTCAACCCAAGCAAGTCGCTATTGTGCCATGTGTTTGGTGGCTAATTTTGTTTTTAGTTATTTTCCTCAGCTCACTTTCGGTAAGAGGTTGGCTGCCTCTTATCTGCCGCGGCAACATTTGGCTGTGTTGTCGCTTGCTGTCCCGTCATTATTTATTAAACCCCTAACCAGAGCTCCGCCGCGCTGGCTCAATACGGAAAATTGAGTGCCGGTGAGGGTGGCCCCCTTGCCGGTTGTGATCATCTTCTTAGTTCTGCTTCTCTCTCCGCGATTTACACTACCTTTATTGTCATATCTCATTAGATAAGTCGGTTTAAAATAGACCTTACTTGGTGCAAATTATACAATGGCAGCATGAATGAGCCTGTGAGACTCCCTCTCACTTGAGGCCGAATGTATTGTTGATGGAGATGAACTAGGATGCACTGTCACCGCGTGAATGAAGTAATTGAATTATTACAACCTTACTGGCTAAAAAATGCCGAATTAAGCTTAGTTGAAGTATTAGCCAAGTTGGCGAAAGAGGCAGGCCATGAGGGTGAGTTAAGTCAGGTGCCTGATGACTTGATTATTTATCATCTAAAAATGTTAGAAACACCGGCGGGTGAGATGATCCCTGGGATCAAAAAAGATTGTGAAGATGACTTTAAAACAGCCCTGCTAAAGGCTCGCGGCCTAGTAAAATAAGCATCGAAATTGAGACAGCGAAGGACAGCCCAAAAAATAATAACTATCTGTCCTAATTGTGAGCAAATGTGTGGCAAATGAGGGAAGAGCGATGGACCGGAAGATAGATGTCAAAGACGTCACCGAAACCAAAAAGGCTGGGCGAAAAAACAGCAAGGCCAGTGTCGACCGATTTGATCCTAGCAGCACGATTTATGTGCGCAGCGTTCAAGGGGTTTATCAGCGGCTACGCAAATTTATGGGCTGGTTTTTACTCCTGCTTTTTATTGCGCTGCCTCTGATACCATGGAATGGCCATCAAGCGGTTTTACTGGATATTGAGCATAACCGTTATCATATCTTTAACCTGACTATTTTCCCTCAAGACCTCACCTTACTGGCGTGGATATTTATTATTGCCGCCTTTGCCTTGTTCTTTTTCACCACCTATTTAGGCCGCGTATGGTGTGGGTATACCTGCCCACAGACGGTTTGGACCTTTATTTTTATTTGGTTTGAAGAGTTTTTTGAAGGTAAAGCCAATAAGCGTAAAAAGCTGGATGAGTCGCCATGGGATGCCAATAAGCTGTGGCGAAAGACGGCAAAACACGCGAGCTGGTGGGTGGTTTCTTTGTTAACGGGTCTAGCCTTTGCCAGCTATTTTGTCCCCGTTAAAGAGCTGTATGTTTCATTCTTTACCTTGAGCTCAAGTTTTGCACTGACCTTCTGGGTGCTGTTTTTTGCTACCTGTACCTACATTAATGCAGGCTGGATGCGCGCCATCGTTTGTACTCACATGTGTCCGTATGCGCGTTTTCAATCTTCGATGTTTGATAAAGACACCTTTATTGTTGGTTATGATGCTAAACGCGGTGAAAACCGTGGCCCTCGTTCACGTAAGGCCGATCCTAAAGAGCTAGGTTTAGGCGACTGTATTGACTGTGACTTGTGTGTGCAAGTGTGTCCTACCGGCATCGATATCCGCGATGGTTTGCAATATGAATGTATTAACTGTGGTGCGTGTATTGATGCTTGTGATCAAACCATGGAGCGCATGGGCTACGAAAAAGGGCTGATTTCTTATACCACGGAGCACAAGCTAAAAGGTGAGAAAACGGACGTTATTCGACCTAAAATTATCGGTTACGGCGTGGTGCTGACCATTATGTGCTGCTTATTTGTATGGAACCTAGTGACCATCAAATCCATTGGCTTTGATGTGCTGCGTGACCGCAATGCACTCTATCGCATGACCGATGAAGGGCTAGTAGAGAACGCTTACACCTTTAAGATTATCAACAAAACCATGCAACCACAGCAATACTCGTTAGCTGTGTCTGGTTTGCCTACCCCTGTTTGGTCAGGCCCAACTGAAATATCGGTTGCGCCGGGGGAGGTGTTTACTCAGCCAATCAGTATCGCAGTGGATCCGTATGAGCTGGAAAAATCGATTCAGGAGATTAAGTTTACTATCCAAGATATAGACGGTGATGAGTTTATCGAGCAAGAAAGCCGCTTCTTTAGTGAGGGGCGTTAATGACGGCCAGTGAGGATTTTGCTTATTCCAGCCTGTCGCCTGATTTGGTATTGGATGCCATCGAAGCCGTTGGCATCTACCCTGAATCTGGCTTGCTTGCCCTTAACTCTTATGAAAATCGAGTGTACCAATTTCGTGGTGAAGGGGGTGAGCGATATGTGGTTAAGTTTTATCGGCCGCAGCGTTGGACGGCTCAGCAAATTCAAGAAGAGCATGATTTTAGTTTTGAGTTAGCCGAGCAAGAGATCCCTGTCGTGGCACCGCTGCGCTTTAATGGCCAAAGTTTACTCAGCCATCAAGGCTTTTATTATGCTATTTTCCCCAGTGCGGGTGGACGTCAGTTTGAGGTCGACAGCTTAGATCAGCTTGAATGGGTTGGCCGCTTTTTGGGGCGAGCGCATCAATTAGCCAAAGCTAAGCCTTTTAGTCATCGGCCTAGTATCGATCTAGCCAGCTATTTACATGAGCCCAGAGCGGTATTAAAGCAGTCTGGGTTTGTGCCAGATTATCTTGAAAATGCGTTTTTCACCGTATTAGATCAAGTGATCTTAGCTTGTGAAGCGCAATATCGGCCTCAGCATTTATTGCGTTTACATGGCGACTGCCATCCGGGCAATATCCTCTGGCGCGACGAGCCCATTTTTGTCGACTTAGATGATTGTCGCATGGGGCCTGCCATCCAAGACTTGTGGATGTTATTGTCTGGCTCGCGCCAAGAGCAGCAACTGCAATTGGACGTGATACTTGAAGGCTATAACGAGTTCTGTGATTTTAACCACGATGAATTATCGTTAATAGAGCCGCTGCGCGCTATGCGAATGGTACATTATATGGCATGGTTGGCAAAACGTTGGCAAGACCCGGCATTTCCCCATAACTTTCCTTGGTTTAACACGCCGCGCTATTGGGAAGAGCAAGTCTTGGCACTGAAAGAGCAATTGGCACAATTGGCTGAGCCACCGCTTAGCTTAATGCCGCAATATTAATATCTATCACGGATGATTTGATAAGGAAGCACAATGAAAAAATACCTATTGATGTTGGCAGCAATAATCATGCTGCCTATGAGCGCACACGCTGCCAAATATGAAGCAGGTACACACTACGAAATAGTCAAAGAAGTGGGTACGAAACAGCCTGAAGTCATCGAGTTTTTCTCATACTTTTGCCCGCATTGTTATAAGTTCACGCCATTTATGGAGCAAATCAAAGAACGCGCACCAGAAGGGGTGAAATTTAAGAAGAACCATGTTGAATTTTTAGGTAAGGAAATGGGCCCAGAAATGGCGCGCGCTTTTGCCGCAGCTGAATTGCTAAAAGTGGAGCCTGAATTAACCAACGCTATGTTTGCTGCTATTCACGACCAACGTCGCCCAATGACCAATCGCGATGATATTAAAGCCGTATTTGCCGAAGTGGGTGTTGATGGCGCTAAGTTTGATTCAGCGGCGAACAGCTTTCCAGTCAATGGCATGCTCAAGCAAATGCAACGTAACGCTGAAACCTTTAAAATCCGCGCTACACCTGCGGTTGTAGTCAACGGGAAATACCTGATTAACGCTGGCTCAGTACGCAGTATCGACGAGTACTCCGCATTGCTTAACTACTTGTTAACCCAAGTAGAGAAATAATCACAGCCCGCCTTGAGGCCAGTTAAAAAGAGCAAGACGCACAGTAGGCTGGCCGCTGTGCGTTTTTTGTTGCAAAAATGTTCTTAATCACCCCAGCAACTTCGCTAGCTCTCTCTTTACATGCGCTAACGCCAATCATAATGATGGGTTCTGTTTATTTACACAGGTGTAATGGGTTTTTATTGATTCTGCCTGTTTTTGGCACGGTAAATAAATTGCGAAAGTCTCGCTTTGTTCACATCGGTTTTTTAATCCATTGATATATAATCATAAAAAAAAATCAGCACACCGATTTACGGGGGCCAAATTAGGTCACGGTAATTTTTAGTCTCGGTTTGTTTACCTCTGGGATCAGAGTTAGCCGTCGATTAGTGTAGTTAAGGTGTTGATAAGTAATTGTTTTAACTGGATGGGCCTAGGCGGTAGCGTGTGGGTTTACCAAGAAAACCGTATAATACAATATGGCTTAAGGAGTATTTAGCATTGAATAAATACCAGATATCGACTGTTGTTGTGTCAGTTTTTGCTTCTATCTATTGGTTTACTTACGCTTGGCGTGGTCTTGTACCTAATCAAAATGGTAGCTTTGAGTTAGATACTTTCTTGCTATACTCGGCTTTAGTTGTTCCGTTTATACTTTTTGCAATCTGGAGCAAAAAATTAAAATCATACTTGCCATCTCTAAATTCCCTGATTGTGCTGGCTATATCTGTTGCTTTTATGAGTTGGTCAAATGGGAATGGCTTTGAAATTATCTACATAATTCCCTTTCAGGTAATAAGCTTAATATCCTATGTGTTATTAACTAAAGTTTATAGTCTACTACGAAAAAAGCCATAGCAAGGCATTTAAAAGTAACAAAAACAGTGGGTTACGTTTCGCTTCGCTACACATTTTAACCCACTATTTTTGTCCGATTAATGCGGGTTAGTGCGTCAAGCGAAGCTTGATGCATCTTGCAGGGTGCAAGTCCCTGTCGGGTAAGGTTTAACTCACCACCTGTATCGAGTGTTGCGTCTATGGCGGAGCTGATTTTTTTTCTCAGCGAACAAGATAGGTGAAGCGTACACAGAGAATTAAGTAGGCCACAGGGGATGCGTGTCCCTGAAGTGCTGAGATCGCTCCGATAAATACAGTCTGACTGACGAGGTTTGTAACGCCACTGAAGTCCAAGCAAAGCAACCGTAATGAGTGAGGTTGTGGCGAGTCAGCGGAGTTATTAAGCCGTGGCATGTTTAAAGAGATGCATCAGGAACTTGAGAGAGCCAAAGGCGTTCCGCAAGGACGCGGTAGGGAAACTAAGCCAAAAGCAAGGCCAACGATGACCCTTTGGCAGTCAGACCAGCTCGTAGTAGTCTGAGACGGGAAAGCCGATCACATGGCGAAGGGGTTAACAGTTATATCACGTGTTTAGCAGACACATAGGCCGGACAATGTAGGGCTGGACTCACTATGACAACCGAACTAAACGCGATCACATTTAAATCACAGCGCCACCCCAAACACAGGTTTCAGAACTTATACGGATTACTAAGGGAAGATTGCCTGTATCAAAGTTGGGGGCAGCTCAATAAACAAGCCGCCGCCGGTATTGATGGCATCACCATGCCCGCTTATCAGCAGCAACTTGTTGGCAACATAACTCGACTGAA
>NZ_JBKFDK010000038.1:0-15191 GCF_046452435.1 Motilimonas thetidivivens | reverse complement strand
CACCTTATATAATCACTCCATCTGTTGATAAACAGATGAAAAACACCTCTGAAATCATACAATACCTCAAAGATGGTACTCCAAGGAACGAATCTGTAGAAAAAATAGATTATGAGTATTTAATATCTTATATAATTGAAGGGATAACTTCTAATAATAGTTCAATTCTCAACAGCTTAGGATCATCTAAAGAGTCTTCTGACATTGTTTCAGAGATAGAGACCATTTTAGATAATTGTGAATTACCACATGAAATATTCCGCAAGAATGCAGGTATAAGCCCTATAGCAATTGAAGAGCTATATGACTACTTTATGCAAAAAGCTGAAAATAATGATTTAGAGTCATTGATTCCACCTCATCCATCCAGTGACAATGCTGTTATTGAGCTAACTAAAGTACTTAGCCGTATTAATAGGTATTTATCCCCAAATAGTTTTGGTTTTAAACCTCAAGCAACCTTTGTTCTTTCACTTTTAATTACCAAGTGGATGAATGGTCATGCAGTTGCGAGAATTATAAATGACAGAGAAAAATACAATAAAAAGAAAGGTAGTAGTTATAAAATATCAACCTTGATAAGGAATGTTTTGGATGACATTGAAAATATAGCTAGGTTTAGAGCACCAAAATATTTAGCATGTTATAACGACGTATTATGTCATGTATTGAGTATGAACAAGCAGAGTCATCTAGCTGAACATTTGAAGGATGTTCAACTCAGTTTAGAGTTTGGGGTAAATATTAAAACTCAGCTGTCCTTAATTTCGCTAGGTTTATCCCGTACAAGTGCTATCGAAATATCAGAGTTCATTTCCAACTCAGATTTTAATCAAAACGAAGTACTAAGATGGCTAAGAAAAAATGACTTATCCAACAAAGACATTCCAAATCTAGTTCTAGTTGAGATTGAAGAACTGCTATCTAAACACTAAAAAACAATCAAAGACTGAAAGGGACTATTGAAAATTTAGTCCCTTTATACACTCTTATTGTTGATATAATTAGTTGATCAATTCTAGATATTCCTGCTCAGACAAAACTTGCACGCCGTTATTCTTAGCACTGTTAATTTTTGTTTCACCTACTTTTAATCCAGCTACAAGATAAGTCGTCTTACTGTTCACTGAGCTTCCAACTTTTGCTCCCAGAGCTTTCGCGTGCTTTTCCATTTCACTACGCTTACCTTGAAGCATTTTACCAGTGAAAACGATAGTTGAGCCTGCTATCGGTGAAGAAGAGCTTTCTAACTCAGAAAGCTTAGGCGTAGTGATTAAATTAAACCCATAGCCATACACTTTTAAGAACTCTTCTTTAATATTAGCTAAGCCTTCAACAATAGCCTCTGCACTAACTATTGCAAACCCATCAAGCTTCGCAATATCCTCTACGGTCGCTTCAAACAGTTCTAGTAATGAGTAATGCTGGAGAAGTCTCTCACAGTTCCCACCACCTAAACGGCTGACACCAAATGCTGAAAGGAAACGCCAATCTTCAATTTCAATTTCTCTACTTGCTTGTAGCTGATCAAATAGATTCTTAGATGTTTTCTCACCAAAACCATAAGCCGCAAATTGATGCGGTTTCAAATCATACATTTGGTGGATGTGCCTAATTCCGAGGTTTGTTAATTTCTCTATATTCTTAGGGCCAAAGCCATCATTGTTGCCTAGAGTTTTGAAAAAGTGCACCAGTGTATTTTCTGTCTGCGCAGGACAGTCACTTTTATTTGGACATACCAAGTGATCAGATTCCCAAATCAGATGAGACTGACAACTAGGGCATGATTCTGGTATCTGGGGATCTGCTGGTTTTATAACTTTTTCTATTTTTGGAATAACCAAGCCACTTCTAACAATTTGAAGTATCGCTCCGGGCCCCACACCATTTGTTTTAACCATATTGTAATGGTGTACAGTAACTCGACTTATCGTCGCACCACTAATTCTAGTTGGAACTAGTTCAGCTACAGGTGTTACTCTCCCAGTTCTTGAAGTTTGCGGTGTAACACTGATAACTTCTACTTCAGCAGCTTCATCATTAATCTTGAATGCAATTTGCCAGCGATGGAATTTTCTTGTTGCCCCCATATGTTCCTTTATCAAGGAATCTGTAGCCTCCAAAATCACACCATCTACATCATATCCAACAGCATTCCAGATCTTATCGATGATGTTTTCGAAGTCAGCAATCAAGTCTATATGGCTACCTACCCAATCATCAATTAAGGCAAATGGGTAGAACACGCAAGCACCATCATTAATAGCTTCTAAAACTCGTTCATCAACATTCTTCTCTGCGATAATGGCAGCTTGTATATTTCGTGAGTTTTCGAAAAATTGACTTAAATTTGCCTCAAAGTATGCTTTGTCGATAACGATCTCACCAGCACCTAAGCCTCTTTCTCCGTTTTTAGCCACTTTTAGGCCGCGTTCAAATGCTCTTGATACATCCTGACCTTTCACACCATCGCCACGTGTATAGAGCTTTTCTCCATCATCGTAGGCAGCATAACCATCTAATTTAGGAGTAACTCTAATCTCGATGGCTTTTGTATCGATATCCAGATCTTCAGCAGCTTTTAGGATTTTATCGAGCCACTTCTCAATTTCTTCTTTTGAATATGCCTTATCTGTGGACAGCATCTTTTGAGGCAAAGCTACTGTTTTGCCTGAACTCAATACTTCAGATTCTACAGAAATAATGTATGGGTGATTTGGATGTTTAGAGGCAAAGACTTCTCTGTATGAATCGTAAAGGTTGTTTTCAATTACAGGATAACCTGAACGATACAGAGCATTAGAAATCTTCAGTAAGGCAAGCAGCTCTTCATCGTCAAGTTCTTGAATACTATTGTTACTAATAGCAACTTCTAACTTGTTTAACTCAATATCTACTTCCAGATCTTGTATGGTGGAGAGTTGAGTATTGTTAAACTTAAATTCTGTCATTTTTCACTACCGATTGGTTCTTTGTTCTGTTTTAGAAATATGCTTTATATCTATAAGCTCATTTCTAGAAATGGATCAACTTAGTAAGTAAAGCTACCTATTTGAAACACTACTTACTAAAGTGACACCTACATCACCCGCACGGCGCACGAAGGCTTGTAAGCGTTCATAATGGCTTTCAGGCCATTGCCCTGAAGTTTCGCCTAATGCATAAGCATAAAAGGCCAATGGGCGCTTAGCAGCCACACTGGAGTCTAACTGCCTTAAGCTGCCAGCGGCTGCGTTACGCGGGTTGGCAAAGGGCTTTTCATTTTTACTCAGCATCAGCTGATTTAGTTTTTCAAAGCCTTGTTTTGGCATAAAGATTTCACCACGTACTTCCAGCGTGGCGGGCAAGTTATCACCCTTGAGTAACAGCGGCACACTTTTAATGGTGCGCACATTGGCAGTGACATCTTCCCCCACCAAGCCGTCTCCTCGGGTGGCAGCGCGCACTAATCGGCCATTCTCATATAAGATGCTAATGGCTAAGCCATCTAATTTAGGCTCACAGCAATAGACAAGCTTGTGGTTATCGGCCAAACGCTCAACTAAACGCTTATCAAAGGCCAGTAATTCCTCATCGGTAAACACATTACCTAAACTCAGCATGGGCACATTATGGGTGACCTGTTGAAATGCGTCTAACGGGGCTCCACCTACCTTTTGGCTTGGCGAATGGGGATCCAAAAATTCTGGATGCTGATTTTCTAGCTCAATTAATTGGCGTAACAACTTATCCCATTCCGCATCGGGGATCGTTGGCTGATCGAGTACGTAATATTGATAGTTGTATTCTTCTATCTGCTTTCTTAGGGACTGAATTTGCTCAAAAACACTCATGCCTTTTACTCATTCGAAGATGCAAAAATAAAAAAGCCCCTTCAATGGAAGAGGCTTATTAAAACCTAACTAACGATTAATTCACCAAGGCGTTGTGCCGTTCAAAATCATTAATACGTTGTTTGTATTCATTCACTTTTTGCCTAGTGAGAGGCTGGCGCGTTGCGTCGTAAACCGCACCATCTAACTCTGACGCCAGCATTTCGGCTGCGTGAAGCATTAAGGCAAAATTGTTGCTTGGATCACCGGCACAAGGCAGCGCCATAAACAAAGACACACCATGGGTTTCAAATTGCTCCATATGATCAACATCAAAGGTGCCCGGCTTAACCATGTTGGCCATACTGAATAACACAGGGCCGTTACCCGTTGGGCTCAGATGGCGATGAAAGATATCCATCTCACCAAATTTAAAGCCTAAGTTTAGTAGGGTTGGCAATAACTCGGCCCCCGCAAATAAGCGCCCTTCGTGAGACATAACATTAAGTACAAATACTTCTTGTGGATCAGCTGCAGGACTACTTTGCTGTTTCTGCGATGAAGTTGCCGCTTGACGCTCTGGTGCAGCATGCTCACCAGCATTAGGTTGCCCAGCTGGCTCAGCTTGATTTGTATCTGGGGTATTCACCTCTACTGCAGGCTCGCTAGGCGTCTGCTCAACATAAGCTTGCTCAACCTGAGATTGCGCTGGCTCAGTTGGCGCAGCGGCTTGTTCGACAGGCTTTGGCGACAGCTCGGGTTCACTTTGTGGCTGAACCTTAGGCGTTGGCTTAACTTTTACTTTAATTGGCTGCGGTTCACGATAATGTTGTCTACCGTATTCATCAAAATAGGGCTCTTTGAACGCTGGAGATCGCGTAATGTACTGCTCTTCTTCTGCCTCTGGCTCAACAGGCTCTGGGGTAACTGAAGCGGTTGCTTGGGTTGCAACAGGTTGCGCTGTCGGCTCAACAGACGGCCAATCTAATTCATTACCGCTAGGTTGATTCAGTGTTGCCTCATTTGGCTCAGGTTGATATGACGCTGGTGTAGATTGGTATTGCGCTAAACTTGCATCAACCGACTGAGTGGGGGCCTCTGCTTTATCTACAGCAGAAAAACTAGGAATATCATCTACTTCTGCATCAATTGCAAAATCTGTATGTTGCTTAACCTGAGATTGTTCTGGAGCCTTGCTTTGCGATGAACTGGCGCCAGCGGAAACCACACGAACTTCACCAATACCATCGTCATCAAAACCAGCCTGTGCGTCCATCTCTGGTTGCGCGGGACTTTTATCAACTTTAGGCACAGGCTTATCTTTTATCGACTTAGGTTTATTTTTGTGGTTTGACCACAAACCATGCACCAAGAGTGCCGCGATAGCTAACGCGCCAACAATAATTAGAACAAGACGAAAATCCTGCATTCAACAATCTCTTAATTGGTTAAACATCTAACAAAGCCAATCATGGCCCGCTAGATTCAGTAAAATTTTCAGTTTAGACTAAATCAGTCTAATTAAAATTCAAGCTAAGCAACGGCTTAAAAAATCTATAAGGATATTTTGCTGTTATTCACTTAGCATTCATCCACGCTGCCAATAATGTACCTAAGGTACGCTTAGTTTGACAAGAGCACAGTACCTTGAAAGGCTTTCGCCGTCCAGTCGAGAACCGTGACCAAGGATAAATTTACACGCCCAATCTTAACATTTCATCATCTAAATATAACCCTTAGGATAGTTAAGATAAGTTAAACATCATTCATGTACCCGTTTAATGGGTTTCTATGGTGTCATGGATCTATTAAACTGGCAGGCTAAAATCAGCCAAACAAGCAATAAATAGCAAACAGGAATGCAATTTCATTATGAAACAAACGCTATCTGAGCCTATCAGCGGCCTTGAATTTTTCCTTAAGGGCTTTCAACTCATAAGACAACCCGGACTAAGAACGTTTGTTTTGGTTCCGCTTATTATCAATTTGTTATTGTTCTCTGGTGCCTTCTATGCCCTTTATTTACAGCTAGGCCCCCTGATCGATAAGTTAATGAGCTATGTACCTGATTTTCTTAGTTGGCTCAATTACATTCTTTGGCCCATTTTACTCATCTGCATTTTATTTATTTTCTCCTATCTGTTTTCGACCGTTGCCAATCTGATCGCAGCCCCTTTTAATGGCTTATTAGCAGAAAAGGTCGAGCTCCATTTAACTGGTCAGCCGATCAACGATGATGGTCTGGTTCAGGTTTTAAAGGATGTGCCCCGAGCCTTAAAACGCGAGCTGGATAAGATCATTTACTTTATTCCAAAAGCACTCGGCTGTTTGATTTTGTTTTTGATCCCCGTTGTTGGGCAAACCGTGGCTCCCGTCCTCTGGTTCTTATTATCCTGCTGGATGATGGCGATCCAATATGTCGATTATGGCTTTGATAATCACAAAATCAGTTTTCCTGTCATGCGTGACAGCCTAAAAACCAAACGCATGAGCAATTTAAGCTTTGGCGCCATCGCGACCTTGCTAAGTGCCATTCCTATCGTGAATTTAATTGTAATGCCAGTAGGAGTTTGCGGCGGTACGGCTATGTGGGTGGCACATTACCGCACCGAAATGACAGGTCGTAAATAACCGAAATGACAAGTCGCTGTAAATAGTTGCTTCAGGAATCAGTTAGCCTTTTGAAAAATCGCGCTAGCAATGCTGTAACCTGCCCCAAACCCGAGCCATTGGCAATATTGCCCTTGGCTCAAATCCTGATGTAAGTGATAACTTAGCCCTAACCCTGCCGCGCCTGTGCCGCCATACTGAGCCACACAATCTGGCAACTGACGCCCCTTGGATTGCCCTAATAGCGCTTGGCCAATTTGTTGGTTAAGGCATAAATTAGTTGGCTGTAAAAACACCTGACTTATTTGTTCTTGGTTTAAGCCTAATTGCGATAAATGTTGGCGACTATGACTTGCTACCGCATCCACAATCAGCGAAAAGCTTGGCGGTGTTTGATGAAACAGCTTGTCTTTACCATATAGTGAGTCTGGTGCTAAACGGTTTAAAAAACCAAAGTTATTGCGAATTTGATTCGAGAATTGGCTAGCACAATGCACCCCAAGTAAGGCCAATGCGTCGCCATTGGGTTCATTTTCTAGCAACAAGGCACTACAGGCATCACCCAATAAATAATGCGTATCCCGGTCACGAAAATCGGTTTGCGCAGAGCCTATCTCAGGGCTAATGATCAACGCTCTACTGGCTTGCCCACAACCAATCGCTTGGCTGGCTAATTGCATGGCCACCACAGCAGAGCACTCGGCAGCGCACAAATCAAATGCCAACCCTTTTGCCCCTAACAAATGCTGAATTTCAATCGCTAGAGCCGGGTACGGCCTTTGCACGTGGCTGGCAGCGACGATAATCAAATCAATTTGATCACCACGGCGAGACACTTTCTGCAGTGCTTGCATGGCTGCATTGACGCCCATTTCTGCCATTAAAGAGGTGTGCTCTTCGTCTATTTCTGGCAATAAAGGGCACATCACATCGGGATCGAGCACACCTTCATTGGTGACAAAATACCGCTGAGTGATCCCAGAGTGAGCAACAATATACTCATTATCAGAGCGTTTTTTAGCCGCCACTTGGCCAACATCGATGGAAGCTGAATTTTCAAGGTTAAAATAATCCGCGTAGCGATTATAAGCATCAACTAATACTTGGTTACTGATGCAATACGGCGGAACAAAAATTCCCGTTGCGTTTAGAAATGTCGGCTGCATATAAGTCCCCAATAAATGTGACAAGATCAGCATCTGCTTAGCTTATCGGATGATAGTTGTGGAAAAACCGTTTAGTCTTACCCTAGGTTCGAGTGATAAAAACCTAGTTTCTAATAACATAAGGTTATAACAAATTGTCACTTCAAAACTGATAGCATCAGAGTATGCTAACTGAGATTAATTGCCATTCACTGCATACAAAGGAATAAACATGAGCAAGATTTATGATGACAATACACTGACTATAGGCAAAACCCCTCTAGTGCGCCTAAATCGCGTTGCTAAAGGTAATGTATTTGCAAAAGTTGAAAGCCGCAACCCTAGCTTTAGCGTGAAATGTCGTATTGGTGCGAACATGATTTGGGATGCAGAGAAAAAAGGCACGCTAACTAAAGATAAAGAGCTAATCGAACCAACCAGTGGTAACACAGGTATCGCACTTGCATTCGTAGCGGCGGCTCGCGGTTACAAAATCACTCTAACCATGCCAAACACCATGAGCTTAGAGCGCCGTAAACTGCTTAAAGCACTAGGTGCTAACCTGATCCTAACTGATGGCGCAAAAGGCATGAAAGGCGCAATCAACAAAGCAGAAGAAATTGTTGCTGAAAACCCAGAAAAATTTGTTCTATTACAGCAATTTGACAACCCTGCTAACCCTGAAATTCACGAGCAAACAACTGGCCCAGAAATTTGGGAAGACACAGACGGTGAAATCGATGTGTTTGTTGCAGGTGTAGGTACGGGCGGTACTTTATCGGGTGTTAGCCGCTACATTAAGCTTAAACAAGGCAAACAAATCACGACCGTTGCGGTTGAGCCAGCTGACTCACCCGTTATTACTCAAACCCTAGCAGGCGAAGAAGTAAAACCAGGTCCACACAAAATTCAAGGTATTGGCGCAGGCTTCGTACCTAAGAACCTAGACCTATCTATGGTTGATCGCACCGCACTTGTAACCAACGATGAAGCCATTGAAATGGCGCGCCGTCTAATGGAAGAAGAAGGCATTTTGGCCGGTATTTCTTCTGGCGCAGCCGTGGTAGCTGCCAACCAAATTGCAGCACTGCCTGAATTTGCTGATAAAAACATCGTAGTGATCCTACCAAGCTCTGGCGAGCGCTACCTTTCTTCTGCACTTTTTGCTGGTATTTTCACCGAGCAAGAGCTAGAAGCATAATCTAGAATTAGATTCGGTTTAAGGCGCCACTAGGCGCCTTTTTCCGTTATAAATTAGCGACAAAGCAATACTAGCCTATACTAAGCTATCGGTATTTATATACTGGCGTAGATGATTAATTTATGGGATAACTAGAAAAACGTTGATCTTCTAGCACGAATTTAGGATGATTTTTTACTTAACGAATTAAGTACCTCCTATGGCTAGAGCAACCAGCAGCGGTTTCGCTAGTGGTAAATGGAAACTAGATATTTCTTGGGAGGTCGCGAAAAACTTGATGTGGATTAAACTTCTCAAGCTCGTTTTTCGTTACTTTACTACAAAATCAAAATGCGGCATTTCAAAAGAAAGGTGCAATGTTCTTCTGAAATAGCAGCAACATTCAAACTAAAAATGGGGAAAAACCATGTATAACAAGACTGTTACTATTACTGCTGAAAATGGCCTACACACTCGTCCTGCAGCACAATTTGTTAAAGAAGCAAAAGCATTCTCTTCTGATATCACAGTAGAAGCAGGTGGTAAATCTGCTAGCGCAAAAAGCCTTTTTAAACTACAAACTTTAGGTCTAACTAAAGGTACTAGCGTAGTGATCAAGGCTGAAGGTGCTGATGAGCAAAAAGCGGTTGATACTCTAGTGGCTTTAATGGCGGAACTTGAATAAGCACACTCAATCACCCGACATTTTTTGCAGTTAAAGGATAGGTTATGATATCAGGTATTCAAGCATCACCTGGCATAGCGCTTGGTAAAGCGTTATTGCTCCAAGAAGACGAAATTGTTATCAACACTAACCGTGTTGAAGACAGCGAATCAGAAATTAAATGCTTCTTAGAAGCAAGAGACAAAGCAGCGGCTCAACTTGAACTCATCAAGCAAAAGGCGCTAGAAACGTTTGGCGAAGAAAAAGAAGCCATCTTCGAAGGCCACATCATGTTGCTCGAAGATGAAGAGCTAGAACAGGATATCATAACCTACTTAAAGGAAAATAAGAGTTCTGCAGGCGCAGCGATTCAATACGTTATTGAACAAAACGCCAAAATGCTTCAAGAACTAGATGACCCTTATTTACGTGAGCGTGCCACCGACTTCCGTGACATCGGTAACCGCTTACTAAAAAATGCCCTAGGCATTGAAATTGTGTCTCTAAGCACAATTCAAGATGAAGTTATCCTCATCGCCAATGACTTAACGCCTTCAGAAACTGCACAAATCAACCTTGATAAAGTGCTAGGTTTCATTACCGATATTGGCGGTCGTACTTCACATACTTCCATCATGGCACGTTCATTAGAACTTCCTGCTATTGTGGGTACTAACGATATTACTAAGCGTGTTAAGAACGGCGACATTATTGTCCTTGACGCGTTAAACAACCAAATCATCATCAACCCATCTGATGCTGACTTAGCACGTTTTAAAGCGATTCAAGCTAAGTTCATCGAAGAAAAAGCGGAATTAGCTAAGCTAAAAGATTTACCCGCTATTACTCTTGATGGTCATCAAGTAGAAGTGTGCGCCAATATCGGTAACGTTAAAGATTGTGACGGTGCTGAGCGTAATGGCGCAGAAGGTATCGGCTTGTATCGTACCGAGTTCCTATTTATGGACCGCGACCAACTGCCGACTGAAGAAGAGCAATTTGTTGCTTACAAAGCCGTGGTTGATGCCATGCCAAATCAGCCAGTGATTATCCGTACTATGGATATCGGTGGCGATAAAGATTTACCGTATCTGGATCTTCCTGAAGAAATGAACCCATTCTTGGGTTGGCGCGCAATTCGTATCTGTTTTGATCGCCCAGAAATCATGAACCCGCAATTACGGGCATTATTGCGCGCTTCTGCCTTTGGCAAAATCCGCATCATGTTCCCAATGATCATTGCGGTAGAAGAAATCCGTGAGCTTAAATCTATTCTCGAAACCCTAAAAGCAGAGTTACGCGAAGAAGGTAAGCCATTTGATGAAAGCATCGAAATTGGTGTGATGATTGAGACACCAGCGGCATCGGCTATCGCGCATCACCTGATTAAAGAAGTAGACTTCTTTAGTATTGGTACCAACGATTTAACTCAGTATACTCTTGCTGTTGACCGTGGTAACGAGCTAATTTCTAAGTTATACAACCCATTAACGCCATCTGTTCTGACTTTGATTAAACGTGTTATTGACGCGTCTCATGAAGCAGGTAAATGGACTGGCATGTGTGGTGAATTAGCGGGCGATGAGCGTGCAACTTTACTATTATTGGGTATGGGCTTAGACGAATTTTCGATGAGTGCAATCTCGATCCCAACAGTGAAGAAATTAATTCGTAACACTAACTACAAAACAGCAAAAGAATTGGCCGACAAAGCATTATCTGTAGCCACTGCCGCTGAGATTGAAGCGTTAGTTGATGACTTCATTAAACAACAGTCTGTGTGTTAATTAACGCTGAACAAATTTAATTTAGGAGCAATATCATGGGTTTTTTCGATAAACTTAAAAAAATGGTTTCTGAGCCAGCAGCTGAAACAGGCGGCATCGAAATCTTTGCACCACTATCAGGTGAAATCGTACCGATTGAAGATGTGCCAGACGTCGTTTTTGCAGAAAAAATCGTCGGTGACGGTGTTGCCATCAAGCCTTCTGGCGACAAAATGGTTGCACCTTGTGACGGTACTATCGGTAAAATCTTTGAAACGAACCATGCTTTCTCAATTGAGTCAGACACAGGTTTAGAGCTGTTTGTTCACTTTGGTATCGACACGGTTGAACTTAAGGGTGAAGGCTTTACACGCATCGCTCAAGAAGGCCAATCAGTGAAAAAAGGTGACACGATTATTGAGTTTGATCTAGCACTGCTAGAATCTAAAGCAAAATCAACGCTAACTCCGGTTGTTATCTCAAATATGGACGAAATCAAAGAGCTACATAAGCTTTCTGGTGCCGTAACCCTATCTGAGTCACCTATCCTACGTATTAACAAGTAATCTTAGATTATTGATATACGTTAAAAGCCCAGCTCAAGCTGGGCTTTTTTTTGCTCATAAACCTCACTACACCTATCCCCGCCTACGACTTAGAATAACGATTCAATTAAGAAATCTAAGCTGTTAATTTATGCAGGCTAAACACCGTGGTATGATGGCGCCAATTTAACGAATTCAGTGACCTATACAAGGGACTAAAAAGGGACATCCATGACCGTTTTATATGGCATCAAAAACTGTGACACCATAAAAAAAGCCAAAGCTTGGTTAGATAATGCAAAAATCGACTACACCTTTCATGACTATCGCGTAGAAGGTATTGATGCAGACATGGTGGCGGAGTTTTTTGCACAATTAGATTGGCAAAACGTGGTTAACAAACGTGGCACAACCTTTCGCGCCCTGAGTGATGACACCAAGGCCAGCCTAAGTGCAGAAACAGCGCTGCCGCTGTTGGTTGAGCAACCCGCTATGATCAAACGCCCTATCTTAGTTCACCAAGGTCAATACCACCTTGGCTTTAAACCAGACCAATACGCCAAGATCTTCGCCAGCGCTTAATTTAAGGAAGAAAAATGTCAGACAGTGCAGTACTTAGCTTAGCCAAAGATTTAATTAGCCGAGCTTCGGTAACCCCAGAAGATGCGGGTTGCCAACAAATGATGATTGAATACCTAGAGGCGCTAGGCTTTACCTGTGAAACCATGGTGTTTCACGATACCACAAACCTATGGGCACGCCGTGGCACCGAGCGCCCGCTTTTCTGTTTTGCTGGCCATACCGATGTGGTGCCAACCGGCCCATTGGAAGATTGGCATACCCCACCGTTTGAGCCAACCGTGATTGACGGCTTTTTACATGGCCGCGGCGCTGCCGATATGAAAGGCTCTATCGCCGCATTCATGGTCGCGGTAAAACAATTTATCGAGCAACATGATGATCATCAAGGCTCAATTGCCTTTTTAATCACCAGCGATGAAGAAGGCCCGTTTATCAACGGCACCGTGAAGGTGGTAGAAGCCTTAGAAGCACGTAATGAAAAAATCGACTACTGTATCGTAGGCGAGCCATCAAGCACCCGCGAAGTCGGTGACATAGTTAAAAATGGCCGTCGAGGCTCATTAACGGGTGACTTAGTCATTAAAGGTATTCAAGGCCATATTGCTTACCCACATCTGGTTGATAACCCAATCCACAAAGCGGGCCCTGTGATTACCGAGCTGTCACAAATGGTATGGGATCACGGCAATGAATTTTTTCCGCCAACCAGCTTTCAAATTTCTAACATCAACTCGGGCACTGGCGCATCTAACATCGTACCGGGCGCATTAAAAGCACAGTTTAACTTTCGCTACTCTACCGAAAATACCGCCGAAGAGCTCGTGGCACGCACTCATAACGTATTAGATTCTAAAGGCATAGACTACGAGCTGGAATGGACCTACAACGGTGTGCCCTTTATCACAGGTGAAGGTGAGCTGATTGATGCAGTAAAAGAAGCTATTTATGAAGTAACCAAGTTTGAAACTGAACTTTCAACGTCAGGTGGCACCTCGGATGGCCGCTTTATTGCCCCAACCGGTGCTCAGTTAGTCGAGCTAGGTCCAATCAACGCCACCATTCACAAGGTGAATGAATGCGTGAAAATTGCTGACTTAGAAAAGCTGACCGACATGTATCGCCTTACCTTAACCAAACTATTAAGCGCGAAAACCAACTAAACCAACTAAACCAACAAACTAGCGGGCAAGTCTATGCAAACACCTTGGTTACAACAATTAACAGGGCAAACGCAATCCCACTTAGCCCGCTTTGATCAGCACCATTTGCTACAAAGCGACGCATTAGCCGCATTTATCATGATGCAGCACGCGGCCAAGCGCGATGGCATTGAACTAGCCATTGCCAGTAGCTTTCGCAGCTTTGCGCGCCAGCAATTAATCTGGGATGCAAAAATGCGCGGCCAACGGGCCATTTTGGATAAATCATCCCAGCCTATCGAGCCAACCACACTGAATGAGCGGGATAAAATCCTCGCTATTTTACATTGGTCAGCCATTCCCGGTGCCAGTCGCCATCATTGGGGCACAGATATTGATGTTTATAGCCCAAGTCTGTTACCCAAAAACATACAGTTACAGCTTATTCCAAGCGAATACCAACAAGGCGGCCATCAACACAAATTAAGTCAGTGGCTAGATAACCACATGGACCAATTTGGCTTCTACCTCCCCTATTCAGAAGATCGCAATGGTGTGGCCATCGAGCCATGGCATTTAAGCTATTACCCTGTTGCTGCACAATTACAAACACGTTTTACCATAGATCACTTGGATCACGTGCTCGCCTGCTCTAATGTTATAGGTAAGGGTCAACTACGCGTCATGCTGCCCACTATCTGGCAGCGGTTTATTATTAATGTGTCCTTCGCGCCGAGGTAAATACCATGAGCACCACTTGGATCATCATTATCATCGCCCTCGTGCTAGGCATCATTGTTAGTAACATCTTGTTGCTTAAACACACCGCGAACATGGAATTTAAAGCGAGAGCCAAAAAAGAAAATAAAACAGATGACATGTCTTAGACATATCTTAGATATCGCATAGATAAGTCATAGGCAAGCCCTAGACAAGTTTGACCAGACCATTAGAATGAAGCCATATTTTATGACTGACATTGAATGGAACGCACGTGTTTGAGAAAAAAATTGAAACCATCATCTTCCAAGGACGCTGGTTATTAGCTCCCTTTTTTATGGGGCTGTTTGTTGCCATTATCATCCTGCTGATCAAGTTTACTAAATCACTCTATCAAATGGTCATCACTGCTTTTTCAGCCAGCTCAGAAGAAACCATTATCAGCATTCTAACCTTGGTCGATACCGCTTTACTGGCTGGATTGCTACTCATCATTATTTTTAGTGGCTATGAAAACTTTGTTTCTAAATTAGACATAGAAAACCACGAAGACAGACCATCATGGATGGGTAAAGTCGGTTTTTCAGGCTTAAAACAAAAACTCATCGGCGCGATTGTTGCCATTTCCGCAGTTGAGCTACTTAAACTCTTTATTCACGCCGACACCTTAACCGAAGCGCAAATATTCTGGAAAATCATAGTGCACCTCACCTTCGTGTTATCCGGTGTGCTGTTTGCCCTCACCGATTACATCGTAGCGAAAAGCCAAAGCCATTAATCCCAATCAACAGCGGGTGAGGCGCAAGCGCCTCATCGCTACTGGATAACCCAGCCCTTGACACAAAAACAGCTGTATCTACAGACAGAGCCTATCAGGCTGTCTAATAACATTATGAGCAGCCATTTTGTCGCAAAATCACGGTATTCTGCCAACCTTGTCGTTAACCTTCTGTTTACTAAACATAGTAATGATGTGAATATGGTGGGTATATTTTAAACGCCGTTTTGGGGCGCTTTATTACCTCGGT
>NZ_JBKFDK010000037.1:0-20710 GCF_046452435.1 Motilimonas thetidivivens | reverse complement strand
GGCTTTTAAGCCGCGAAAATACCCAGCGCCCAATGCCAAGGTTAGCGAATTCCCTGAGCAAGCTCAGGTCCCACAAAAGCCGCGCAATATTGATTTATGCCCCAGCAAAAAAGATGTGCCCTAGGAGCGGCTTTTAAGCCGCGAAAATACCCAGCGGCCAATGCCAAGGCTAGCGAATTCCCTGAGCAAGCTCAGGTCCTACAAAACAACAGCGTTTAATTAGCTTAACGCTGCCTGGGTATAATCACAAAACGGATAATGCGAGCAGCCAATGAATGCACCGAATTTCCCTTGCTTGTTTTGCAGTGTACCTGTGTGACATTGTGGGCAAGCCTCAACACGGGTGCGCTGCTGATCTGGGCTTACCTCAAACTCATCCAACTCAATATCGTAATCACCATTTAACAACTCAAGCACAAAAGGGCTAGGGCGCTGCATATTGGTCAGCAAATACACCCTTTGCTTAGCGCGGGTCAGGGCAACGTAGAATAAACGGCGCTCCTCACTGTGGCTGAAATGCTCGGCTGGTGGCAATAAAGCCTCAAGCAAAAATGGCGTGGTTTTTTGTGCTGGGAAACCATGGTTGCCTTGCTCTAGACCAAGCACCACCACAAAATCAGCCTCTTTACCCTTACTGGCGTGTACGCTCATGGCACTAATACTCAGGCTTGGGAAGCGCTGGGTTAGGTTGTTCAGTTGTTGATGTTCGGGTAACAAGTAGTGATAGCGTGCCAGTAATAACACCTTAGGTTTGTTGGCCAGAGATGACACACGCTGCGTAATATTTGCCAGGATCAAATCTAGTGCGTTGTTAGCGTGGCTGCGCAATAACGAGATAGCAGGGCTATCGACTTGGTGGTGGGTGTTGAGGTGCTTGGTTAATTGCGCCGGGTTTTGACAAACGAATTGGCTACTGATCTCTGCAATACTGTTGTTAAAACGAAACGTCTTATCAAGGGCCAAGATAGCAGAATCCCCATTCCCAGCCCCGAAATAGTCATCAAACTGCGTCGTCAAGCTGACATCAGAGCCAGCAAAACGATAAATCGCTTGCCAGTCATCACCGACGCAAAACAGCGTATTATCTGGGTGCAAATCACGCAGAGCACGAAGTAAACGCGCCCTTGGCTCAGAAATATCTTGAAACTCATCGACCAAAATATGGCGCCAAGGTGAGTCAAAACGGCCATCGCTGACATAATTGATAGCACGGCCTATCATGTCATCAAAATCAATCTCATTGCGACTGGCTAAATAGCCTTGATAGGCCATTAATATTGGCTGCAATAACGCCACCGCGCCGCGCATTTGCTCGGCGTTAGCTAACGATCCCAGCCGAACATTGAGGGCTTGAGGCTCTAACCAACACGCCTTATATATGCTGACCATTTGGCACAACAGCAGGCTTAATTTTTCAATCATGCCATTGGCTTGGCAGTGCTGAAATAATTGCGACTCAGATAACGGCTGCATTAAAACGCCTAGCGAGGTGAGTTGCGCGGCCAAGTTATCAAAGAAGGTATCTTTTTCCAGATCACAGCAATGATTTTCGATCAGCTTGAAGGTTTGTTTACTGATCGTGTGTTGATATTGCTCATATTCATCTTGATCTAAGTAATCAGGGACTTGGCCATGCTTATCAAATAACCAAGTGATAATGGTGATTTGATACTCAGGTAAAAACAGCCGCGCAGGGGCATTGAGCGCGTGTTGGCCTAAGCCACTTGGCGCTTGGTATTCGTAACTGATCCCCTGCATAAACAGCCAATTTGCAATGCGCAGGTCGGCTTGGTCTAAGATCAGCTCGCCATTTAAACTGGCAACACCATGTTGTTGTATATAAGAGAGATAGTCCTGCGCCTGTTGGAAATCAAATGGGGTAACCTGAGGCCCCCAGTAGTTAAGCAAAAACTCAACCACTTCATGGCGAAAGCTGGCGTCCTCCAAGCATTGATTAAATTGTTGCTGCAACCAAGCTTGCTTGGCTTGTTCATCTTCTACAAAAGGCGTTAGCTTAGGCATAGCCCCTTCAACACTGGCAATAATGTGCAAGCCAAGGGAATGAAAGGTACTGCTTTTGATCGATTCCTCGGGTAAACAAACGGCAAGCCGCTGATCCATTTCTTGCGCGGCTTTGCGGCCAAATGCCAATAACAAAATTTGCTGCGCAGTGGCTTGCCCGCTGGTGATCAAATAACCAGCACGGCCAACCAAGGTACTGGTTTTACCGCAACCCGCTCCCGCCAAGACCAAATTACTGTGCTCATTAACAATGCAAGCCATTTGCTGCATTGGGGTAAGGGGATTTGATTCAATGGTGTTAAAAAAGTAGCGGTGCAGTAACTTTTGTTGCTCAACGTATTGGCTTTGATGTGCTGCTATCGCTTGTTCATCCCACTGCGCCAGAATTTGTAATAGGGTTAACGCCTTGTTTCCCGCAGCATCAAGCAAGGGCTCAATAGCGATATATTCTGCTTTGGAATCCGATTGATTGTCCTGCGACAATGCCGTTATCGGTTTAAGTAACTGCTTGATTTGCGCTATTAAAGGCAGAATTTGATTGCGTCGTAAATAGCCTTGCTTAAGTAAAGATGCGCACTGTTGCCCTTGTTCAATCAGTTGGGCGCGATGAAAAGCCGCCCAATGATGAATGCCTTGTTTTAAAGCCGAGGCAAAGCGGCGTTTTGGCAACCAAGGTACGTATCGGCTGTGCTCGCCAGCGGCAATGTATAAGGTGTCAAACAAGGAACCTTGTAGCACACTTAATGGTGCGTCCATCTGTTGCCATGTGATCAGCACACCTTGTACATATATCCCTTTAGGATCAAAGATGATCTGACAAACCTTACTGCCAAAAAAGCCACCATACCAATGGCTATCAAACTGAACAGTAGAGGGTAAATTAGGCAAATCGTTCAAAAGTCATATCCAAGTAAGGTAATACATGCAAGTAGCCTAAGTCTGGCTACGCCTCCTAAAACTAACGTTCTATGTTACTGATATGGCGTAATGAAGTCTCGCATATTTTCAAATCGTCGGCCTTTTTTTGTTTCAAATCAGCGCGATTGCATCGGCCTATGCTCTGCCATGTAGGGGATTTCCTCTATTTGGCATCCCGGCAATGAGATCTATCATTGCAAATGTGATCTTGATCATGTTTTTCAAAAAGTGAGGAGCGGTGATGAGTTGGGTTGATGTTCTTGCAAGCTATTTATTTGTCTTAAAGTATCTCGTTTATGGCTTAGCGATTATCTTAGTTATCAGTGGACTTGATGACCTATTTATTGATTTAGCCTACTGGTTTCGCCGTCTGTATCGCACTCTGTTTGTTTACAGTAAACACCCTCGTCACCAATATCGAGATCTACATCTAGCCGATGAAAAGCCGCTTGCCATCATGGTGCCTGCATGGCAAGAGCATGGTGTGGTGGGGCCAATGGCTGAATTAGCCGCAAACACCCTAGATTATGAAAACTACCACATCTTTGTGGGAACTTACCCCAATGATGAAGAAACCCAAGCCGATGTCGATGCGGTTTGCGCGCGTTTTCCCAATGTCCATAAAGTGGTTTGTGCCAAGCCCGGCCCAACCAGTAAGGCCGATTGTTTAAACAACATCATTGCCGCCATCACCTTATTTGAACAGCAAGCCAAATTTGAATTTAGTGGCTTTATCTTGCATGACGCAGAAGATGTGCTCAGTTCGATGGAACTAAGACTGTTCAATCACCTTGTTGACAGAAAAGACTTGATCCAACTGCCGGTTTATCCATTTGCACGCAAACTAACCGATTTTACCAGTGGCCATTACCTAGATGAGTTTGCCGAACTGCATGGCAAAGATGTGCCAATTCGAGAAGCGCTCGTTGGACAAGTGCCCAGTGCGGGCGTGGGCACCTGTTTTAGCCGCCGGGCCATCAACATCCTATTGGAAGAAGGCGAAGGGGTTGCATTTGATGTGCAAAGTTTGACTGAAGACTATGACATTGGTATCCGACTGCAGCAGCATGGGTTAGAGGAGATCTTTGTTCGCTATCCCGTGGTTACCAGTGAACACCAAGATAAACATAAGCTATGGACGGGTAAAAGCCTGACTCAGAGTAGCGTCGTGTGCATACGCGAGTATTTTCCAGACACTTTTCACACCGCGGTTAGGCAAAAATCCCGTTGGATTATTGGCATTGTATTCCAAGGGTTCAAAAACCATGCTTGGAGCAGCAACTGGCGCCTGAACTACTTTTTATGGCGTGATCGCAAGGGCGGCCTTACCAATCTAGTGGGATTTCTTGCCGTGCTGATTTTTTCACAGTTAGGCCTGTTGTGGTTGGTGCAGCATTTGGTTAGCGACAGTTATAACTTTTTATCCATCTATGGCGATGAAAAGTGGCTGGCGGTGCTACTCACCATCAATGCGGGATTATTAATCAATCGCATGCTGCAGCGCTTTATTTTTGTCACCAGCTATTACGGTTGGGTACAAGGCTTGGCTTCGCTACCACGAATGGTGTGGGGCAATATCATCAATTTTTTTGCCAATGTGCGAGCCCTACGTCAAGTATTAGCGATGGGCGATGCTCGACGTGTTGCATGGGACAAAACCTCCCATGATTTTCCTCACATAGGCGAGCAAAACACGCGCCAACGCCTGGGTAAATTACTCGTTGAGCAGCAAGTATTAACCGCACCAGAGCGAGAGCAGGCATTGCAGCATAAACCGGTGAGCCGAAAATTGGGTCGATATTTATTAAACCAATCAAAGATAACCCCAATGCAGTTAGCCACTGCGTTAGCGGCGCAGGCAAATGTGCCAGCTAAAAGGTTTGATCTGTTTGCAATCGCCCCTAGCTGCTGGCAAATACTTAATAAGCAACTGGCTTACCGCTATCAAGTTGTTGTTATTGGCAACGAAAAAGATGAACTGCTGCTGGCCAGTGAAAGCTATCTATCGCCTGTAACCTTAGCGGCCATCACCAGAAAGGTAGGTAAAAAAGCGAATTATGTGATTGCTCTGCCAGGCACAGTGACCCAAGCGTTAGAATATGGCTATCAAATGAATGCCAGCGAGCAAGCGCAGCTTAAACAAAAATATGCGCTACGCAGTCGCCACTTACTGGATGAGGAAGTCGCGCAACAATATTCCGTGATTGAAATCGTGGCTGAGCAGCAACAGCTCAACAACAGTGTGGTTAACCAACTGCTGATTGGCTTTGAAAAAACGGACATTTCATTAGCACAGTATTTTGTCGACAAAGAAGTCATTGATTGGCATGCCTTAGGTCAACTGATCACGGCATTTGGATCAACAAAAGCGGTTGGCTTTAGCCAGCCAGAGCTTGAGGAGTAACATTATGTACAAACTAAGTCTCCTCTTGGCCTTACTTTTATCAGGCAGCGTTTTGGCTAAAACCGATTTTCCAGCGGGCGAGGGGTTATCGGATTTTACCCAATTTCGTTTGTATCCTTTTGTTGATAAAGCGTACCAATACATGCACAAAGGCCAATATGGTGAAGCGGTTAAGCAATGGCAACATGCCTTAACCATTTCACCAAATAATTTGGTCGTTGAAAAAGAACTGTTTAAATCTTACCTCGCGCTAGGCCAAGATGCGTCGGCAACTCAACTGCTAGCGGATTTCGATAAGCGCACGATCACCAACCAAGGGCAACTGTTGCTGTTGAGTGACATTTATATATTGGGTTTACAAGCCAAGCTCTCGTCAATCCAAGACGCGACCAGTGACTTGCTAAATCATCCTTTATGGCAGCCATCAACGGCGGCCAGCGAAGCCAAACTTAACCAATTGTTAATGGCCAGCATCAATTTAAGTCAACAGGATGCAAACTACGAACGTGCCATGCGCCAACTGCAGCGTCACCTAAAATTGGATAAAGAGCCGTTTAATTTACATCGTGAATACGGCTATTTACTATTGAAAGTCGGCCGCAATGAAGCATTAGAAGCGCTGCTGGTTAGCCAACCATTTGGCCAAAGTAAGGCGGCATTTGCCCTGTCTGGAGAGTTAATTCAGGTTTATATCAATTCAGGTAATACATCGGGCGCATTAAAGTGGCTAGCCATGCGCGATAACAGCCAAGTTGGCCAATTAACACCACAAGAGCGCGAGCAGTGGATCACCTTGTTGCTGGAAACGGGTGAAAAAGAACAAGCCAAGCGCATGCTAAATCAGCTGCCATCAGATTATCGCACCCAAACGCTGCTCACCCAATTAAGCTCGGAAACAGGGGATTTACCACTGACCCGAGAAGCAGCCTTTAAGGCATTGGCGCACATTAAAAATGCCAAGCAAGAGCAAGAAATTCTTGATATTTCGGCAATCCATATTGCCAAACATCATGTTGGCTTGAATGATTTAGTTAACTACCAAGTAAAGTTCAAACAAAACACTAACCAATGGCAAACTTTAGCGCTTAATTTGGCGCAAGAAATGCAGCATTGGCCAAGTATTATCACCCTATTAGAAGATAAACAATCCACGGCTAGCCTAACGCAAACGGAGCAAGCCTTGCTGGTGAGTGCCTATCAGCACCAAGGGATGCCAAACAAAGCCATTAACCTTATGCAGGCACTGTACAAACAAGATGCAAACGACCTTGACCAATATAGTTATTTGCTAATGCAACAAGGTAAGGTGCAGTTAGCCAGTCATGAACTGATCAAGCATTATCCATTTACACGCTGGTCCGCCACGCGCCAGCAACAATTAAAATCGAGGCTGCTGGTGGCACTCAATGCGACCGGCACGACAGATCAAACCCACAAAGCGTTAACGCAACTGCAAAAGCAAGCCGTTAGCAATGCTGACAAAACGGTAATCGCCCAGCAGTGGTTAGCAATAGGGCAATGTGAACAAGCGTGGCAGATTACCCAGCAATTGACAAAACCGTTGCCGCAAGCAGACCTAATTAACTTGGCGTACTGTTTTCAACCGCAGGATGCAGACAAAGCATATCAAGTGTTTAAACAAAGCGAGCAACAGGGTTACAACACCCAAGTACAACTTGAGCTTGCCTATTATGAAGCGCAGCAGGGCCAGAACGAACTCGCTTATCGCCGTTGGTTACAATTAAGTAAGCAACCGGACTTAGCAGTAAAACACAGGCTAGCCATGGCCAGCACAGCACTGGCATTGTCCCATTGGTCACAGGCTGAGCAGTGGTTAACTCAGTATCAGCAACAAAATGGCGAACAAAACGCCCAATACTGGCAACTAAATGCCCAACTAGCGCGGGCCTTAAAGCAAGATGAGCAAGCCTTACACAGCTTGCAGCAACTTTATTCATTGCAACCCAGTGCCGATGTATTGAGCCAAATGGCGCAATTACAAGCGCCACAACAAGCCGCAGCAAGCTTAGATAAAGCACTGCTATTAGAGCCAGAAAACAGCCATTTACAAGCCCAGCGTGGCTATCTGGCGCAGAAATTAGAGCAAGACAACGCAAGCCAATACTTTGAACAAGCCCTTATCGGTATGCCGACACATTATCCGTGGTATGAAGAATTGGCTTATCAGTATGTCGATCAAAATGAAGTAGCGCTGGCGCGCCAACGATTGGCGGTTGCCGTTGAACATAAAGATGAATACATCACCACACCCACCATAGACGGGATCTCAGTGCAGCAGCACAAATATAATTTGATGCGGTTTAATGAACAATTAAATCGAGAATACAGTGTCAGGCTAGACTACTGGCAAGGTGAAAATGGGCTCCCAGTTGATTTAGGACTTGGTGCACCGAACTTAACCGAGCCGTTCGCCCATTATTGGAGTGCCGAAATAGAAGCCAAACCTTACGCCCTAAACCTAGGTGATCCTAAGCTCAGTGGTTATGCACGCATCATCGGCCAACAGCAAACAGAGCAACGTTTTGACTCGTTAAGTGGCGCGACCCTAGCAGGAATTGGCTTGAAATATCAGCCAATCAAAACCCAATCTTGGTATTTATACCTAGAGCCACAGTATAACTTTGAACAGCAAAAGGCCGATTTATTACTGCGCACCACAGCATCCATGCTAAATCAGGGTAAAACCTCGGGAGATTTGCATGTAGAGGGCAATGGTTGGACCGAGCAGGAGTTGTACTTTGACGCCTCATACAGCGTAGAGCGCGACGAATATAATTTGCTTTCAAAATACAAAATAGGGCAACATATAAAGTTAAAACAGAGTGTTAGCAATGCTGCGACAATTATGCCTTATACCGCAGTAGTCGCATCAACAAGTACCTATGGGGAAGATCTTCGCGTGCTCGCCGGTGTTTCCATTAACCTCTGGCGCGATGGCAGCGAACGCTACGCATATCGTCAGAAACACAGTTTCGCCATTGAGTTTCATCATTCAGTCGATACCTACTTAACTGATGATAATGGCATCACGTTCAAGGTGAATTTAGCATGGTAAAAAAATATTTCGGTTATATCTTCTTACTCATCAGTTTGGGCGTGCTGGCCAGTGTTGCCCAAGCGCGCTCGCCGCAACTTCCTTGGCAGCCCTTGCCGGTTAATGCGTGGGTAGTGTATCAGCCACAAACCCGCGACATGACGTTATCAGAAACAAAATGGCACCACATCTTTAAGCAATTACAGCAACAAGGTGCAAAAGGGATCGTTTTTCAATGGAGCGCCTTTGGGTCCGCGCATTTTAATCAAGCGTTGCCAGAAACGCCCAATCTCAATGGGGTTAACCTTGAACGTTTGTTTGATTTGGCAGCGCAGCGCGGCTTAAAAATTAAAATAGGCTTATACAGCGATCCTGCTTTCTTTCATCACATCAAACAATCCCACGACCAATTGGACGACTATCTCGCCGAGTTGCAACGTCATTCATTGCAACAAGCCATGCGATGGCAGCCCATCTGGCAAAACCCAGCATTTGCTGGCTGGTATATCCCAGAAGAAATAGACGACTATCATTGGCAAAATCCGCAGCAGCAGGCCATATTAATTAAGCACTTACAAGAGTTTATAGGGAAACTTAAACAGTTAACGCCAGAGCATGAAACCTATCTTTCGGTGTATATAGGGGGTCATCAACACCCAACGCAAACCACGGACTTTTTTAAACAAATCGTGGCACAAACCAAGGTTAATCTATGGTTACAAGACGGCATGGGAACCCAAGCCTTGTCGCAAGTACAGCGTCAGAGCTACTTTAACGCCTTACTGTCTTGCAACAAGCCGAGTAATATCGGATTGATTTATGAGGTTTTTCGTCAACAATCTGGCCCAGATGAAACATTTTCCGCCAGTTATATCGAGCCAGAGCAATGGCAACAGCAACTAAAGCAAGAGCAAATCTACTGCTCAACTGAGAACATCGTGTTCTCGCTGCGCTATTTGCCCTTGGCCAAAGGTTACCTACAGCTATAAAGAGAAACTAAGAGTGGGGTGGTAAATCGAACACAATTGCTTCTACCGCCTCACCATCACTTGCAAACACGAGTTGATCAACTTGTTGCACCGCGCCACCATCACCGGGCTCAAGTGCCACTCCGTTTAGCTTGAGTCGGCCCTTAATCAACTGCACATAGGCCACACGCTGTGGGCCCAAATTCATTTCGGCCGTTTGATTTGCTTGCAGTAATAAATGCAATAAGCGCGCATCTTGTTTGATCTTCAAGGTGCCATCTCGGCCATCGGGCGTGATCACCTCATGTAACCCTTCGCGCATGCCAAATGCTTTTTGCTGATAACCGGGCTCACCGCCAAATTGATTAGGCTCAATCCAAATCTGTAACAGAGTCAGACCTTCGGTGTCAGAGGCATTATATTCACTGTGGCGAATACCACGTCCCGCTGACATTAACTGAAACTCACCCGCTGGCAACGTCGTTACATTACCCACGCTATCCTTATGCGCAATAGTGCCGGATGTAACATAAGTGATGATCTCCATATCACGATGGCCATGGGTATCAAAGCCCGCACCCGCATCAATAATATCGTCATTGATTACCCGCAGTGCCGACACACCCATGTAACGAGGATCATAATATTTAGCAAATGAAAAAGAATAATGGGTATTTAACCAGCCATAATGGCCTCTGCCACGCTCGTTAGCTTTTCTCACAGTGATCATAACAACTCCATTCGCCCCCATGGCGAGTATATGAATCAATATGGTCAATATAGCGAGCGATAAAATGAATTAATAGCGCCAAATTTTTAACATAACGTTCTAAAAAATAGAACCTAGCGACACTTGGCTGCCCAGAGTGAAGAATTTAATGAGCGGCAAAATGAGCAAAATACAAATGCATGAGTTATGCAATGCGCTTCCTTTACCCTACAAACCGTCAAATCCTCCAGATGGTTGAGTTAACGCAAAGAAATCGCCACTAAACCGTAAAGAATCATTTATGTCTTTTCCAAGGCTCTATTGGGTAATCGCACTGGATGTAGAGATCGTGTGTTTTGACTTAGCTGTTAGCTATGTGCAAGAGCAAATTTGAATTTGTCGAATTCATCGCCTACGTAGGCTCAACATTGAATAATTACCGGGTCAAATCAAAAACGATTATATGTTCATAGTGAAGGAGAAATCGATGAAAAGACCAATGTTAACAAAATTGTTTCCGATAATGTTTTTTGGCCTGACCAGCACGACTGTATTGGCTGAAATAACCTTAGAGTCTCGCACTATTCCAGCTCCAGTAGGTGTATCTAGCCCATTAGCTGAAATAGTACAACAGCGTGAAATACCAGCAGCTATACCGGTACCGACTAATCAAGCCGAATGGTTTACATTACAACAAACGTGGGATGCGCCAGGGAATGCTCAAGCAAAAGAGATAGTGGCCAGACTTGGTATTAAGGTAACAGAGCAAGAAATTGCCGGCGTGAAGACCTATAAATTAACACCAAAAGAAATTGCACCTGAGTTTAAGGATAGATGGTTAGTCCATATTCATGGTGGTGCATTTGTGTTTGGTGGCGGAGAATCAGCCCTGCGAGAAGCGTCTTGGATTGCTGATGGCTTAGGGGCACAAGTTATCTCGATTGATTATCGTAAGCCCCCGTTGCATCCATTTCCAGCAGCAATAGATGATGCCGTTGCCGTTTGGCAAGAGCTAATCAAAACCCAGGCGCCAGAAAAGACAGCCATGTTTGGTACTTCAGCAGGTGGCAATTTAACGCTAGCAACTACGCTTAGGCTACAACAATTGAATTTACCTTTACCGGGTGCTTTGTTTGCGGGTACACCAGCGGTTGATCTTAAAGAAACATCAGATTCTTGGCATACACTAAAAGGCTTAGACCCATTAGTACAGAGAGAGGGGCTAATAAACGCTACATTTGATTTATATGCAGGCGGTGAAGCGTTAGATAACCCACTTATTTCACCTGTCTACGCTAAGGTTAATACTTTTCCACCTACCTTATTTTTGTCAGGTACTCGAGACTTACTCTTGAGTGACACAGTAAGAATGCATCGCTTATTACGTAGTGTGAATGTGGTGACAGATTTACATATCTACGATGGTCAGTCTCATGGTGATTATATGTATGGCCTAGTGACTGAGTTACCCGAATCAGATGATGCAATAAAGGAAATCCGCGATTTCTTTAATAAACATCTTAATCATATGTGTAAACATCATTAACGTACCAAGCACAGGGACGTGCAAGTGGGTGTCTGGAAAATTTTCAATTAGGTTAAAATCTTCATGTTGAATATTTTAAGAATGGCTCTATTTGGGCTGGTCCTTGTCCTTTATAGTGCCTCTAGCCTTGCAAGTGACCAATATATACTGGCTGATACATCCAGCCCCAAAAACACCTTTTCAAGTTTTATGGCAGCATCGGAACGGTTGCTCGAATTTTGGCAAGCAGAGCAGCTTCATCTACCCGAAGCGCAGCACGCATTCACACAAGCACAGCGAACTTTAGACTTATCATTGGTGCCAAATCGTAGTCGAACCGTAGTCGTAATGGAGAAAATAATACTACTGCGTGAGGTTATTGATCGCTTGGCACTTGATGAATTATCCCATTTACCTGATTTGGGGATGGTGACAGAGAGTTCCTCTAGACAGTGGCGATTTGGTAATACCGACATTGTCATCCAGCAACAAATAGATGGCGATCGTGCGGAGCAGTACTTATTTAGTGCATCCAGTATCCAAGGGTTATTTCGTTGGTATCGAGCAGTAGCAATGTTGCCATACCAAATTCCAGAGCGAGAAAACTATTATGAATTATTTTTAAAAAGCCCTGGTCCATTGTTTTCAAAGCAGCTAATACATTCTTTACCGGCTGAATTCAATGAACTTTACGGAACATTGCCACTTTGGCAGTGGTTGGTGTTAGTTTTGGTTCTATATTTTTGTTTTACCTTGATGCGGCTTAGTTTTAAGCTCGGCAATCAGTGGAATGAACGTTGTTATAGCCGAGGGGTAAAGTGGTGCATCGGGCGGTTGTTATCTTTAGTTTGTGTCGCAATGGTATTGTTTTTAACTCGGCGCTTAATTGATGATGGGATTTGGATAACAGGAGGTGTTTACCAGTTTTTATCAAGTGCCTTTTTATTTGGACAATTCTTTTTCTTGTCGTGGTTTATATTGGCAGTGTTTAACTACTTCTCTGGTATTTATATTTATAAAAAACATAATGGCAAGTATGTTGATTCATCCCTGATAACTGTTCTTGGCAGAATATTTGGCGCCTTAATTATCATCGTTTTAGGTGTTTATGTAGTTGAGTTCATGGGGTTTTCTATATCACCAATTGTAGCTGGTATAGGTGTAGGTGGTTTGGCAGTAGCACTGGCAATAAGACCCTTGTTGGAGAATGTGATTAATGGTTTAACTCTGTATGCTGATGGCGGTATAAAAATAGGTGAACTATGTCGTTATGGTGAAAAGTTAGGAACGATTGAAAGTATTGGTCTTCGTTCAACAAGAATAAGAACGCTAGAACGTTCACTGATCACTATACCTAACTCTGAATTTGCCAACATGGAAATAGATAATCTTGAGAGAAGAGACAAAAGAAGAATGGAGCATGTTTTACGGATAAGATCAGAAACGTCATTAGATCAAATAAGAGTGCTTGTTGTTAATTTAAGACGTTTGTTGTTACAACATCCCATGATTGAAGATGAACCAATTCGAGTAAGGCTAATGGAGGTAGGAGAGTATTCCATTAATATAGCGGTGATGGCATATATTTGTTGCGTTGATAATGAAGAGTTTATGGCGGTGCAAGAAGACTTATTATTCTCAATGTTGAATCAAGTCGATAATGTGGGTGCAAAAATAGCTCATTCAACACAATATCAATTCGTAGATAAATTGCCAGAAATAAACGCATCGTCTATAGAAGATGCAAGTCAAATAGTAGCTAAGTGGCATAAGGAAGAAATGTTTCCGTTCCCTGATTTCAGTTTTGAATACAAGTATGACATAAAAGATTCTACCGTATATCCGGCAAAAACGTCAGCTGTACGCCATGTCTCAGTGGATATCTAATCAAAATAATCGAATCGCTGTGTAATGTAGATGGGGGAGATTATAGATAATCTGTAATTGAGGTGCGGTAACTGAAGAAACCGCTAGGTAGACCTTGAACGCATTACTATCGCTTTGTGTCGAAATCACGGGCGGAACTTGGTCTTCAATCTCGATTGAACAGGATTGCCTTCGTGGGTTAGCGTTAACCTAAGTCGCTACCGGCTACAAACCGAGACAGCAGCATCCGCTGTTTAACCATCCTATGATATGTGGCGAACCTGACGCACTCGTTATTTGAAAGCAGGTGTAATAAAGGAATTGGGCCGAGCTAAATAGCAACAAAGAATTTCTCTAATTCATCGTCACAAAAAGTCGCATCATTTAACGTATTACTACAGCTTGGGTGATGCTATTCAAGCTGAATTACTTGCTGCAAAGGTCATGCAGCTGACACCCGATAACCCCTCGTTAAAGGACATTAGCGAGTCATTGGTTAGCTAGATAAGGCTCAATATGCTCAACCTTCTCAAACAAGAATATAAACTTCCTCTTAGTCTTCTGGCCGTGCTTTTTTTTAAAGGCATCGGTGACCAGTGGTTAAGCACATGGGGGGATCCCTTTGCCTACATACTGATTAGCGCAGGGCTATTATACGCGGTGATGACTGCGATTTTTTCGGTCGTGCGACACTCTGATGCACTCGCCATTAAGCTTGGCGACCCGTACGGCACGCTTATTTTGACACTATCAGTAGTATTGCTTGAGGTGATCATGGTGTCGTCGGTCATGATGACCGGTGAATCTAATCCGGTTTTAGCCCGCGACACTATGTTTGCTGTTGTAATGGCGGTACTTAATGGTTTTGTCGGTATTACGTTGTTGATCGGTGGAATGAAATTCCACACTCAAAGCTACAACCTTGACGGGATCAAGGCGTATTTGGTTGCCATTATTCCACTTGCTCTGCTTTGTTTAGTGTTGCCAAACTTTACCAGTATGGACGCGTTAGGCAATATGTCGAAAAGCCTGACATGGACCTTGGTATTAGCGTCCATTGCACTCTATGGTGTGTTCTTATTTGTTCAAACCCGCAGCCATACTAACTACTTTATTGATGGTGATAACGAAGATCATCATGAACACCATGGCCCGCTGCACAGTAATACCTTTCATACTATCATGCTGGTAAGTTATTTGCTGGTGGTGATATTACTTGCGAAGAGCGTAGCGATTCCAATTAACGATGGTATCACAGTACTTGGTGCTCCAGCGGCTCTCGGTGGTTTGGTGGTTGCTCTGATTATCCTAGCACCCGAAGTCGTGGGGGCAGTAAAAGCGGCCATTACTAATCAGCTACAACGAGCAATGAACTTATTTTTTGGTTCGGTTTTGGCCACCATTGCACTCACCGTCCCAGCGGTCCTTCTTATTTCAAGCGTAATGAACGAGCCGATTCAACTCGGATTGGAGCCTGCCGAGATGGTCCTTCTTGGCGCAACGTTACTGATGACCAGTGTTAGTTTTAGTCGTGGTCGAACCAACTCTCTCAATGGTGTAACGCACCTGATACTGTTCGTCGCCTACATCATTTTAATGTTTGATTAAGTCATGCTCGGGTTCTGACGCCATAGTGATAGTCCCGTTTTGGAGTTTACCATGCAAGAAATATTCATCGCCATCTGGCTACAGGATTTTCAGGCTTTGTTGTTATTCGATTCGTTAAACATACTGTTGCTGTTATTAGGTGTGGTGTTGTTTCTGGAGTCCAGCTTTGTCTTTTTACCTTTACCGGGGGATGGCTTAGTGCTGTTTATAGGCGGGCTGATCGGGCTTGGAGCTGTCGATCTGACGAGTGCATTGTTGGTGCTGACTTGCGCTTCATTTAGTGGCAGCTTGATCGCTTACCTACAAGGTCGTTGGCTGCATAACACGCACTTTATGCGTAAGGCGGAACGAACACTGCCGGATGATGCACTGCCGAAAACGAAGCTACTGCTGAATCGTTTTGGTTTTTTATCTTTATTTGTATCGCGGTTTATTCCGTTTGTTCGTGTATTGACACCGATGTTGATGGGAGTGGCGCAGCTAAACATTCTGCGCACGCTAATGGTCAGCTTTACTAGCTCAGTCACTTGGGTATTGAGCTTACTAATGATTGGCAATTGGGTTATTAGTCATCCATTTATTTCTCAATATCAAGAGTTGTTAGCTAGGTGGTTTCTGATGGGTAGCGGCGTTTTGATGATCATCGCATTCCTTGCTGTAGTGATTCGTATGGTGATGCGTAAAGACGCCTCACAAACATCGACATAGCCAAACCATTAAGCTGTATCTATTTATTATTAAAGGGGTATATATGACATTAATGAGCGTTGCATTTTCATCGCAAAGTGCGCAAAAGCTTCATCTAAAAGTGGTTCAATGCCTTGCAAAAAAGAGTGCTCGCAGCCTGAATCATGCTTTGCTTCGAGCTGATCCGGTCGATTTGCCCTGTGTATTGCGCAGGCTGAACGACAAAGAGCGAATCAGTATGTGGCATTTACTCGGAGAGTCTAACCCGAAATTGGCTGCTAATTTAATTGACCATTATTCCGATGCCGAGCTATTGGAGTTGGTTAGTCAGCTTCCAGAAAGTACCACTGTTGAGCTGTTTGAGTTTCTAAGATCTGAAGGCAGGCGATTGTTGTTGAGCGAATTACCTGAAGAGCTTAGTAACAGGCTAACCAATTTATTGCCCGCTGCATGGCATGAAGAAGAGCGAGCCGCATTAATCTATTCCTCTGACTCTGTAGGTGGGATCAGCAAAAGTGAAGTGCTTAAGTTAGATGAGAACGCAACGGTTGACAGTTTAAGTCGGGTGTTAAGCTCCGATGAGCACAGTTTGGCCCGTTTAGAGTGGCGTTACGTTTATTTGCAAAGTGCCCAAGGGCGTTATTTAGGCGGATTAAAGATTCGGGATGTGTTACGGCTATCAAATGATGCATTGTTAAAGCATCATACCGATTCGACTATCCCTGAGGTAGCGCCAGAGGCGAGCTTAAGTGACCTAAAAAGCATTCTCAATATGACTTTGCATCCTGTGGTGGCCGTGGTTGATACGCACGGATTTCAAATCGGGATTGTTGGCTTTAAGCATCTGAATGACGCCTTATACCAACGTTCAAAGCAAGCGCTGCTAGAGCAATCTGGTGTGTTAGGTGGTGATGAATCGCGTGCGATGCCTATGCTAAAGCGAAACCTTCGTCGATTGGCTTTCCTACTGCCTTCGGTGGGGCTGAGTTATGCTGCGATTTCAATCATCGCTGCTTATGAGCTGATTATCGAGCAAGTCGCCGTATTAGCCGCTATTTTACCCCTGGTGGCGAATCTTTCTGGCGCGGCGGGGAATCAATCTGTGGCCGTTTCGATTCGTGAGCTCTCCACCGGTCAGATCTCGGCTAAAGATCTGCTCTATGTGGTGATGAAGGAGCTCCCTATTGGAATGCTTAATGGCTTGTTTATCGGCTGTGTTTTGGCGGTGTTAACCCTAGTGATGTTTGGTGACGAAAATCTGGCATTGCCTTTGGTCATCACTCTGGCGTATAGCTTTTCGTCAGCGCTGGCGGTGATGATAGGGGGGGGCGCTGCCGTTGGTGCTTAAACTGTTTAAGCTCGATCCAGCGATGTTGTCAAGTCCGATCCTCACGACATTAACTGACGCGATTTCTTTCTTTAGCGTGCTTTATTTAGCTCAACTGTTGTTGCTATAAATCGACACACCCACCCACATTTACTTTGGAATCACCATGTATTTAGAAACCTTGTTTACCTACATGACACTGACCGTTCTAGGTTTGCTCCCCATCATGAATCCTCCGGCTGCGGCAACAATTTTGCTTGGATTGAGTAAAGGGCGCGACAAGCGTTACATAGTCTCACAAGCCAAAACAGCAGGTATGTACCTGTTTATCGCGTTGTGTATCACCTTCTTTATTGGAGCATCAGTATTAGAATTGTTTAATATTTCGATACCAAGTTTACGCTTGGGCGGTGGGATTATCATTGTGGCGATCGGTTTTAATATGTTATTCCCAAATGCAGAAACCAACGCCTCGCCCAATGGCCAAGACTCCATCGCGTTAGTCCCGTTAACCATTCCTTCATTGTGTGGCCCCGGATCAATGGCAATGGTCATTAGTTTAGCGGCGCAAATCGCAAGTTATGAGAACCATTCCAGCATTGTTAGCGTTTATGTCGGTGTGGTTGCCGGATTGGCTATTGTGGCATTGATCGCCGGTTTTACCTTGACGATGGCTTATCCTTTACTCAACGCCCTAGGTCAAAATGGTATCAATGCCTTTACCCGAATTATGGGCTTCTTACTTATCTGCATGGGAGTGCAGTTCTTCACCTTGGGTATTGAAGAAATTGTGGTTGAACTCAGCCAGCTACTTACGAAGTAAGAGGGTAACTTATTGAATAACAAGTCAATATAGTGAGCATCAGGACACCTATATAAAATTAAAATTAGCAAAGTGAAGTAGACGTCTTTGCTCACCTTACATCAATGCTCAAAGGTGTGGTGGAAGCAGTGACGTCATCACTTTGATGTGGCGTACAAGAAATGCAAACACCATTACCGAACCAAGAGTTTCTGTTATACGAGCCCCCGTCAAAACCTCATTCAATAATTCAAGAAGACCTCACTGATCATACCCTGTGGCAGATGTCATATATTCGTAAACCAATAACAACTGAACGAAAATAGAACATTCGGGGCTTCCTTTGCTAATTATTCCCGATTTTAACAGATGCCGTGGATAAGTTGTTTCGCCCATCAAAATTGAATTGCTGTAATTCATGTTTTACTAACAATGAAATAAATATAATCAGCCTCATAGTAAAACAAAGAGGAAAAACCATGAAAATAAATAAGCCAACCGCATTAATTGTTTCTTTGCTATCAACATCATTTGCCTTTGCTAATACTAGTGCAGACTTTTCAAATTCAAAGCTACACTACTCTGGTTTTGAGATTGGCTACGGAAGTAATGATTTTGATGTTGGCGTAAAATATTCAAACGCATTTAATAGAGATTGGAGTTTACTTGCAGCGTATAATAGCGATGATAATTTTGATGCTCACAAGTTTAAATTGGATTTTCAAAATCGTGATGGGATGGGAGTGGCTTTAAATTACCATCATTATCAAGATTATCGCTCCGAAGGTTTCAGTGCGAATGTATTCGAGTTTGACTTATACAATCGAAGCGAAATGTATAAAAATTTATCTTTGATTCCACAGGTCTCGGTGGGTAGTTTAAAACATAAAGGAATGAAAGATTACGTATACTATACTGCAGCCTCAGTTGATATGAGTTACAAAATTACACCTGAAGTTTGGGTTGGTGTTACCCCTGAATATACTTATAGCTTAGGTAAGGTAAAGGAAAAGAATGGATTGAAATATAAACTAAGAGATTGGGACTATACCGCAAACATTGGTTATCAAATTAATCAATCAAGTGCGTTAGTTTACAGTTATCAATATGGCGAGGGTGATCACTTATCGCTATTCTCGTTTAAACATACGTTTTGATTTTAATGAGCTACCATTTTTTGGTAGCTCATTTTATACACTCAACCATTTTCCAAGTTTAGCGAGTTAATTGTCAAAATAACAAACTTGATATTAAGATTGGACTTTTAGTGGTTACTCAGTAGCTGAAGCAACAACGATTGACTTGGGATCTACTGTAGAAGTGTTTACTGAAATAACAATGGATACGAATGAGGTTGATTTTACCGATCTCACTGCTGTGTTTAGTTCAACATGCCTTTAAAGCAGTGGTTTAGGCAGGGAGGTAACCGTTTCAATCTACAACAGATCCTTGCGCTAAACTACGGCTTTATCAGCAAGCAGAGAACACGCTGGGACTTCGCTACACATATGTCTTATAAGTCAAAAGGACACCTGCAACAAACGGATAAACCCATTTCGGCGATAAGCTTGCTGTTGTCGGCTTATATTAGCAACACTCACTTTTTCGGAACGAACACTGTGTAAGGGATAAGCCAGCGTTATCAATCAAACTGGCGTAGTAGTGTTAATTGGGCTGCTCAACACTATCGAAAAAGGTCTGCATCACTTGGTGGATGTACTGGTTTAGTGGAAATCCGCGCTTGGCTTGTAAATATCCACCACTGATTGAAACACTTGTCATCTCCTTTGGCATGAGCGGTAGCGGATAGGCCGCAATCTTGTCATTAAGTATCTTCATATAGCTGCTGCCAAATAATATGGAATCTGTGGTCGCTATATGTTCCAGTAGCATACTGACACTGTGGGTAATGAGCGAAAAATTAGCCTGATACCCCTTACTTTGATAGAGAATCTCTACTGGAGAGTGCTTGGCATTGATGCCGTCTATGATCAGCCTAGCTAAAGGAAGGGAGTGAATATCTTGCCACTCACAGGATTGAGACAGCACGGGGTGCGCTTTTCTAGCAACTAAGCTTAATTTAATGTCTTGAAGTTTATGTTGATAAACTTCCTTGGGCAAAGGAAACGTGCTGAAATGTATCAAGTAATCGGTGTTGCCATCTAACACATCAGCTAAAGAACTATCTTGCCAATATTGAATGTTAAAGCGTGCAGCTGGCAATGCTTGTTTTAAAGCGGACAAAATCCCGTTTCCATAAACCTCAAGCAAGTAAATATTCAAAGCAATGTTAACTTCACCTTGATGAGTATTGGGATCAAAACGTTGGTATGCGTCAACGACCTTTTGAATGGGGGCCAGCATCTCATCAGCTGCTTCGGCAAGCTTTTCGGCTAATTCAGAGGGCTCCACACCATGGGCTTTTCTGATAAACAGCTGATCACCAAAGGTTTCACGTAACTTAGCCAAAGCACGGCTGACACTGGTTTGGGATATCCCCAATAACTCGGCTGCAGCATGAGTATTATGAGTTTCTACCACAGCCTTCAAAATTCTAAGTAAATTAAGATCTAAATCTATAAGCTTGTTTTTCATGATGGTTTCACAGCTAGTCCGTTTAACCTCATTCTACACAGATATAGCAAAAATGACTTTGTCTAATTCATGGTAAGGGGGGGGTTATGGTTGTTTAATGATCAAAAAATAGCTTAGAGGAGCTTTCATGGAAATCAAGACCCATTTAAACGATCGTCCCTATCGAATACTGGATATAGGTGAGGGCGAGTGCTACTTATATGTCGTTAATGAAGAAGAATCAA
>NZ_JBKFDK010000036.1:0-31331 GCF_046452435.1 Motilimonas thetidivivens | reverse complement strand
TTGTTCCGTCTGGGGTAGGAGCGATATTTATATCGCGAAAAGTTTTAGAATGCGTATTTAGTCGCAGCATTTACGGCGCGAGAATTGGCCAATTAATACGACTAAAAATATCACACTGTAAATAGCAAAGCAGACAAATAACCATTGTGGCATGCTGTAGCCCAAAAATTGCCAAACGATATCGGCGCAATCACCGGTGGGGTTAAACAGCCAAGGTACCCATTGATGCAGTGGCATCCACTCGGGGAAGTTAGGGATAAAATCACACGTATAAAATGGCGAAGGGTTCATCTGGTAATCAACATGCTCTAAGGCAAGTTGTAATCCCCAATAAGCACTCACGCCCCAAAGTACAAAACCTGCCCAACGGGTAACAAAAAAATCAGGTCTAATGGCGCCGACTAACCCGGTTGCGATGATCCCCATCATGGCTATGCGTTCATAAATACACATTACGCAGGGCTCTAGTTTCATCACATGTTGAAAATAAAGAGCGGTAAGCTCTAAACATAATGCCGAAAAGGCCAACAGCAGCCATGGCCCACGTTTTGTCGCTAACTGATTGAGGTACTGCATAAATTCTCGTTCCTTGAAGAATAAAAAACCCAGCAATTATACTGGGTTTTTTATTCTTAAAACTATGATCTTTACACGCTCTATACAAAACTCTGTGGCCTAGCACAGAGTTTCAAGCAAGTTCAGATTAGTGTGCTGCGCCTGATGTCGCGGCTTCGCTCACCGAATGGTGCTGAATAAGCTCATGTAAGTAAAGCCATTCAGTTGAACCTTCTAAGAAGAACATAATGCCGATCATACCAACGATAGCCAGTACGATAGTGTACGGCAGCGCCATCCATACCATGGTGCCGTAAGACAGGCGAACCAGAGGTGCAATTGCAGACGTTAGCAAGAACAAGAAGGCGGCTTGACCGTTTGGTGTGGCAACCGACGGCAGGTTAGTACCTGTGTTGATAGCAACGGCGAGTAGGTCGAACTGGTCACGGGTAATTTGACCGTCCAGTAGTGCAGCCTTAACTTCATTGATGTAAATCGTGCCCACGAATACGTTATCACTAAGCATAGAAAGTAAGCCGTTAGCCACGTAGAACAAGGCAAGTTGAGCGTGACCATCTTGCATCAATACAGCTTGAATGACAGGTCTGAACAGCTCTTGGTCGATGATTACCGCAACGATGGTGAAAAATACAGCCAGTAGCGCGGTAAATGGTAGCGCTTCTTCAAAGGCTTTACCTAGGGCGTGCTCTTCGATAATACCAGTGAAAGAGGTAGCCAGTACGATAACCGATAGACCGATTAGGCCAACTGGCGCTAAATGCAGCGCTAGACCAATGATTAACCATACACCAATCAGGCCTTGTACAACTAGCTTGGCAACATCGCGCTGGGTCATTTTTGCATCGGCTTGTTTATCATAGTCGACCATGATTTGGCGCACTGCGTTAGGTAATTTAGCACCGTAGCCAAACCAACCTAGTTTTTCTACCATGTAACAAGTAATTAGGCCGCAGATAAATACAGGAACCGTCACCGGCGCCATACGTAGGGCAAATTCAATAAAGTCCCAGCTTGCTTGGTCGGCGATAATTAGGTTTTGTGGCTCACCAACTTGAGTACATACCCCGCCTAATGCAGAGCCCACACCCGCGTGCATAAGTAGGCTACGTAGGAAAGCGCGGAATTTGTCTAGATCTTCACGACGTTGGTCTTGCAAGTTATTGTCACAAGTGTGGTCGTGATCAAGAGCGCTATTGTCTTTACCTGAAGCCACCTTGTGGTAAATGCTGTAAAAGCCAACCGCAACACTGATAACCACTGCGATAACCGTTAGCGCATCGAGGAAGGCAGATAAAAATGCAGCAGCAAAACAGAAGGACAAAGAGAGTAATGCTTTAGATTCAACTTTGATCAACAGCTTAGTGAAAATATAAAGCAATAAGCTCTTCATGAAGTAGATACCCGCAACCATGAAGATTAGGAGTAGGATTACTTCAAAGTTAGCAGCCAGTTCATGTTCAACCTGTTTTGGGGAAGTCATACCAATAACAACTGCTTCGATGGCCAATAAACCACCAGGTTGTAGAGGGTAACATTTAAGAGCCATCGCAAGGGTGAAGATGAATTGCATCACCAGTACCCAACCCGCTACAAATGGGTCTATGGCAAAAATAATCGGGTTAACTACAAGAAAAGTAATGATGGCCCATTTGTACCACTTTGGCGCGTTGCCGAGAAAATTCCGACAACCAGCGATCAGTAAGTCTGACATTGTTTTAATAACTTCCTTTGTCCAATATAATAATATCGGCTAGCTTATGTGGTATTACATTCATTCCTGGCGGAAATAATTGATTTTGCCATGCCGACTGGTTAGCACTTAGTGCTTGATTTGGGGGGCACAAAAGTATGCCTTAAGAAATCGGGCGTATTGTAGCCAGATTGGCGCAATTATGATGCAGTCAAGGTGTAAAAAAAATGTGATTTTCATCACGAAGTTGTGGATGCAACGGTGTCTTCATTTTTTCTTCATATTTACTCAAAACAATCCTGCTTTTGATGTATTAGGTCAATAAAGAAAATAAATAATTATGAGTGGTTCTATGGTTTTTAAAGCGCAAAGTCCAGCGGGTGTGGCTGAAGAATATTTAATCGACTCGATCTGGAATGAACGCTTTCCGCCTGGCTCGATCTTGCCTGCCGAGCGAGAACTGTCTGAAATGATTGGGGTAACAAGAACCACATTACGTGAAGTGCTACAACGCCTTGCACGCGATGGGTGGTTGACAATACGCCATGGCAAGCCAACTCAAGTGAATGATATTTGGCAAACCTCGGGCCTAAATATATTGGAAACGCTGGCTCGACTTGAAGGCGATAAGGTGCCTTTATTAATTGACCAATTGTTGTCGGCTCGGACCAACATCAGTGCTATTTTTATCCGTGGTGCGATTAAACGAAACCCTGAGCGGGTGTTAAGTATCGTTGAGCAGCTGCCTGATGTGGACGCTGATAGCCAAACCTTTGTTGACTTCGATTATGCTTTTTATCACCAGCTTGCGATGGCTTCTGAGAACATGATTTATGTGCTGGTTCTGAATGGTTTTCGTAACTTGTACCAAAAGCTAGGGGTATTTTATTTTGCCCATCACGATGCCAAATTGCTGGCTCGCGATTTTTATCTAAACATAGCCCGTTTTTGTCAACAGCAACCTGACGAGCAAGTGATGGATTTAGTACGCCGCTACGGAAAACAAAGCGCCCTTATTTGGGAGCGAGTAAAGTCCGATATTCCTAGTGATATTACCGAATAGAATAGGGAAATAGGGGCGGCTTAGCTTAGCCCCTTAATCAACACATCCCACTGAATTATATTTGCAGTTGCTCTTTGGTTTCGTGCAGCTCCGGCACCCGAGCTAAAATATGACACTTATCATCATCTTGAACCTGCTCTAAGCTAACGTTGAATCCCCATAAACGGTGTAGATGTTTAAGTACTTCTTGGGTCGAATCCCCCAATGGCACTTTTTGGTGGGGGACGTAACGCAGTTTCAATGACCGATCACCATTTAAATCAACACTGTAAACCTGAATGTTAGGCTCGATATTACTTAAATTGTATTGTGCTGCGAGTTGCTGGCGAATTTTTTGATAGCCTTGTTCGTTATGGATCGCATCAACCTTGATATAGGATTTAGAGTCATCATCGACCACGGCAAATAGTTTAAAATCCCGGATCACTTTCGGTGACAGATACTGACCAATAAAGCTTTCATCCTTAAAGTTCTGCATCGCGAAATGCAAGGTTTCAAGCCAATCACTGCCAGCAATGTCAGGAAACCATTGCTTGTCTTCCTCGGTAGGATGTTCACAAATTCGGCGTATGTCGGTGAACATAGCAAAGCCTAACGCATAAGGGTTGATGCCAGAGTAGTAGGGCGCATTGTATGGCGGTTGTAGCGTGACATTGGTGTGATTGTGCAGCACTTCAAGCATAAATTTGTCGCTTAATTTGCCTTCGTCGTATAGGTGTTGCATTAAGGTGTAGTGCCAAAAGGTGGCCCAGCCTTCATTCATCACCTGAGTTTGTTTTTGCGGGTAAAAGTACTGGCTAATTTTTCGTACAATTCGCACGATTTCACGTTGCCAAGGTTGTAATAACGGCGCGTGCTTTTCAATAAAGTAGAGAATGTTCTCTTGTGGCTCTTTTGGGAAACGATAGCTTTGTTCATCACTTTGCTTATTTTTTACCGGGATTGTACGCCACAACGCATTAACTTGACTTTGCATGTATTCGGCGCGCTCTTGCTGGCGGCGCTTTTCTTCGCTGAGTGATAATTTTTGCGGCCGTTTGTATCTATCAACGCCGTAATTCATTAAGGCATGGCAAGAATCGATGATTTCTTCTACTTCGTCGATGCCGTATTTTTCTTCACAGTCTTCAATGTACTGTTTGGCAAACAATAAGTAATCGATAATTGAGCCTGCATCCGTCCAAGTTTTGAATAAATAATTGTTCTTAAAAAAAGAGTTATGGCCATAACAAGCGTGAGCGATAACCAGCGCTTGCATTGGCAGGGTATTTTCTTCCATCAAATAGGCAATACAGGGGTCTGAGTTAATGACGATTTCGTATGCCAGTCCCATTTGGCCGCGTTTATAGGTTTGCTCGGTTTCGATAAATTTTTTGCCATAAGACCAATGTCGATAACCAATGGGCATGCCCACACTGGAGTAGGCATCCATCATTTGCTCTGCGGTGATCACTTCAATTTGGTTAGGGTAAGTATCTAATTTGTAAAGCTTGGCAACCCGTTGGATTTCTTGATCATAAAGCTCTAGTAAGGAAAAGTTCCAATCAGGGCCATGGGGTAATTTTTCGGCTTTATCCATATCGCCTCCAAAACAACAGACCGACGTTACGCGGCCTGTTTTTTAAATAATTCACGAAATACAGGGTAAATATCTTTGACGCTGCGTATGTGTTGCATGGCAAATTGCGGATAACTTTCGACCAGTTTTTCATACTCCCGCCACAGCGATTGGTGCGGGCGGTTGGTGATTTCAATGTAGGCGTAATAGCGTAATTTAGGTAACAATTGCTGCGCTAACAACTTACTGCAATAGGGCGAATCATCGGCCCAGTTATCGCCGTCAGAGGCTTGGGCTGCGTAGATGTTCCATTGATTTTCGGGGTATCTGTCCTTAACGATTTCATCCATCAGTTTTAGCGCACTCGATACTATGGTGCCGCCGGTTTCTTGTGAATAAAAGAACTCTTGCTCATCAACTTCTTTGGCTTGGGTGTGATGGCGAATAAACACTACGTCTATATGTTTATAGCTGCGGGTTAGAAATAAATAGAGCAGGACATAAAAGCGTTTCGCCATTTCTTTGGTAGCTTGATCCATCGAGCCAGAAACGTCCATTAAGCAAAACATCACGGCTTGGCTGCTGGGCACGGCGCGCTGGGCAAAATTGTTGTACTTAAGATCAAAGGTATCAATAAACGGCATATTCTTAAGCCGTGTTTCTAATTCGGTGATTTGCGCTTTAAGCTCGCTAATCGCTTGGGCATGTTTGGTTTTTTGTTTAGCTTTACTGGCAGCCGCTTCAAGCTCAGCCAGCTCGGCTTTAAGCTCATTGAGTTTACGCTTTTTGCCCGCGCCTAGGGCGGTGCGACGCAGCAGTGAATTTTGCAACGAGCGCACAATATTGATATTGGCCGGCACCCCGTCTGAGGTAAAACCGGCTCGGTAGGTTTTATATTCGATTAACTTATCTAATTGTTTTTGTTCGAGGTTGGGCAGGGCCAGATCTTCAAAAATCAGATCTAAGTATTCATCTTTGGATATTTGAAATACAAAATCGTCATTGCCTTCACCTTGATCGCTCGCTTCTCCTTCACCAGAGCCTTCGCCGCCTTGTTGTGGGGGCGGGCGCTTGATTTTGTCGCCATCAATAAAGTTATCGTTGCCAGTATGTACCCGGCTACGCACCCCGCCATTGCCTTGATGGAAAAAAGGCTCAGACATGTCTTTTTGCGGAATACTGATACTTTCACCCGAGGTAACATCTTGAATGCTACGTTGGGTGACGGCATCCGCCACGGCTCGCTTAATTTGTTTCTTGTAGCGGCGCATAAACCGCTGGCGATTAACCGTACTTTTGTTTTTCGAGTTTAAACGCCGATCGATAAAATGTGACATAGCGCTCTCCCTAACGCGTTGGACTTACGACGCTTTACGCACGCGTAAGTACCACTCGGCCAGTAACCTAACTTGCTTGCGGGTATAGCCTTTTTCCATCATACGAGCGACAAAGTCGTCGTGCTTTTTCTGATCATCGGCCGAGGTTTTGCCGTTAAACGAAATCACAGGTAACAAGTCTTCGGTATTTGAGAACATTTTTTTCTCAATCACAGTGCGTAATTTTTCATAACTGGTCCAATTCGGATTCTTGCCCTGATTACCGGCGCGAGCGCGCAGTACAAAGTTGACAATCTCGTTACGAAAATCTTTTGGATTACTGATGCCAGCCGGTTTCTCGATTTTTTCGAGCTCGTTGTTAAGGGCTTCGCGATCAAACAGTTGACCAGTTTCTGGGTCTCTGAATTCTTGATCTTGGATCCAAAAGTCGGCATAGGTGACATAGCGATCAAAGATGTTTTGTCCGTATTCAGAATAAGATTCAAGGTAAGCGGTTTGAATTTCCTTGCCGATAAATTCGACGTATTTAGGGATCAGGTAACCTTTGAGAAATTCGAGGTAGCGTTCGGACACTTCATTAGCAAATTGCTCGCGCTCAATTTGTTGTTCCAATACATAAAACAAATGTACTGGGTTGGCGGCAATTTCGGTGTCATCAAAGTTAAACACGCGAGACAAGATCTTAAATGCAAACCGCGTTGAAAGCCCCGTCATGCCTTCATCAACGCCCGCATAATCGCGATACTCTTGGTAGGATTTTGCCTTGGGATCGGTGTCTTTTAAGCTTTCACCATCATACACCCGCATTTTTGAGTAAATGCTTGAGTTTTCAGGCTCTTTTAAGCGCGAAAGAATAGAGAATTGAGCTAAGGTTTCCAATGTGCCCGGCGCGCATTTCTCACCGACGAGTTCACTGTTTTTCAGCAGTTTATCGTAAATTTTGACTTCTTCACTGACGCGCAAACAATATGGCACTTTAACGATGTAAACCCGATCCAAAAATGCTTCATTGTTTTTGTTGTTTCTAAAGGTCATCCACTCCGATTCATTGGAGTGAGCCAAAATAATACCTTCAAAGGGCAGGGCAGAGAGGCCTTCGGTGCCGTTATAATTGCCTTCTTGGGTCGCTGTTAATAGGGGATGTAACACCTTGATCGGTGCTTTGAACATTTCAACAAATTCCATTAGGCCTTGATTGGCTCGACATAAGGCGCCGGAATACGCATAAGCATCGGCATCGTCTTGGGCATAATGCTCAAGTTGGCGAATATCGACTTTACCGACCAAGGACGAAATGTCTTGGTTGTTCTCATCACCGGGCTCGGTTTTAGCAATACACACCTGATTTAGGATAGACGGATAGACTTTAACCACTTTAAATTGACTAATATCACCGCCGTATTCTTTGAGGCGCTTAGCCGCCCATGGCGACATAATATTATGCAAGTAGCGTTTGGGTATTTTGTATTCGTTCTCTAAGATATGGCCATCTTCATTGGCATCAAATAAGCAAAGAGGGCTGTCGTTAACCGGTGAGCCTTTAAGCTTATAAATCGGCACTTTTTGCATTAACTGTTTAAGTTTCTCGGCCAAAGAGGATTTACCGCCACCCACAGGGCCAAGTAAATAAAGAATTTGTTTGCGCTCTTCTAACCCTTGCGAAGCATGCTTTAAGTAAGACACGATTTGCTCTATGGCGTCTTCCATGCCAAAGAAATCTTTAAATGCAGGGTAACGATGAATTAAGCGATTTGAAAATATACGGCTTAACACGGGATCTTTGGCGGTGTCGATGGTTTCAGGATCGCCAATCGCAATGAGTAAGCGCTCTGCGGCAGAGGCGTACACGCTGCGATCTTCACGACACAACTCGAGATATTCACTGATAGTGAACTCTTCTTCCCGCGCTTCTTCGTAACGAGACTTGTAATGTTGAAAAATGCTCATAACCTTCACTCCCTCAGTTATGTCAACTTTGATGCTGGGATTATCAAAGTCATATCAGTAACAATGTGTTAAATGATGCGGTTAGCTGACAAATATTCATTCGCGCTCTCCAGACAATCCATTTGGCTGGGGTAACCCAGAAGGCAAAGGCCTGACGACCGCTCTGTTTATAAGACTAGCTCTAAGTTTGAAAATTGCCTTATTAACGAGGTGTTTTTAAAGCAATTTTTTCTCTATAGACGATCTTTAGCTGAGGTCAAGGGGGGAATACAGTGGGAATTAAGCGTGGTTGTGGGTTGGGGAAATGGCAGAAGGTGAGAGGTGCATTCTGCCATTGATCAAATTACCTGCTGCCTTATGGTCGCGGCGGCAGCTCAGTACCGCAATGATTGCAATAACGGGCATCGGCATCATGGCCGCTGCGATCGCAGTGCACACAATGGATTAAATTGCGCTCGCGCTGCATCTCTTGGGCTAATTCTGCGGTAATGATGCCGGTGGGGACGGCCAAAATGGCATAACCAACCAACATGGTAATGGAGGCAATTGCTTGACCCAGAGGCGTGGATGGGCTGATGTCGCCATAGCCTACCGTTGTGATCGTCACGATGGCCCAGTAAATGCTTTTGGGAATGCTGGTAAAGCCATTTTTTGGCCCTTCAATCAAATACATTAAGCAGCCGAAAATCACGATCAAAATCGCCACAGAAAATAAAAACACAAATATTTTACGCTTTGACGCCAGCAAGGAGCGAAACAAGGTATTGGCTTCTTGCAGGTAGCGAAACAGTTTAAGAACTCTAAATATGCGCAGCACTCTGAGGATACGGATGATCATCAGGTAGTTTGCACCCGGAAATAGTAAGGAGATAAAGGCAGGCAAAATAGACAAAAAATCAATTACGCCATAAAAGCTAAAGGCATAAACCCTAGGCTTAGGTGATACGTATAGTCGTAATAAATATTCAGCCGTAAACAATAAGGTAAAGCCCCATTCGGCATAGTAAAAATAGCTATGGTACTGGCTTGATAAAGAGGTAACGGAGTCGAGCAATACCACAAGCACGCTAGCAAAAATCATAATTATCAAGAATATATCGAAGTTTTGCGCGGCTCTGTTGTGGGTACCAAAGATGATTTCAAATATTTGCTGTTTGTTCATTACTGTCTCTGAACTGGTATTAATTAGGGCGTGATTGCGTTTTATCTATCGCAACAAGAAGTTGTAGTGCACAGAACAAAGAAGTTTGATAAATATTTTGTGTTGAGGCAAGACTTAACTTCTATAGTCATACTGTAATTTTTAACTAGTTGTATAAACTATGTTTTTTATTTCTGCCCTCAAAAAATGGCTGTGATTATGTCAACAATTAAGAAACACCAACGGCGTAGCGGTAACGAAAAATTATGAGTTTCATCATAAACGACCACTTACTGTCTTGTAACCCAAGGGCAGTTAGAGTCACACTAGTTAACTAGAAGCTTGTTTGAAGCCTGCTATCCACCTCAACAAATGGAGTAATTTGAGTGAAAATCATTTTTATGCTCGCTGCCATATACACTTGTCTGTGCTCATTTCAGCTTTGGGCAGCCCCTAATAAAGGCGAGCAATTGATCATCGTGTTACCGGCAGATGTAAAAGAAGACTACGAAAAGTACATCAATGGTCGTAACCCACTAACCATGACCAGTTATGAAGGTGAGGGGGCAAGACGTGATGTGGTGGAAGTGGTACTAGTGCAACAAGCTTTGCATTTTGGTGGCATTGATTCGCCTGTGCGCTTTATTACTGCTGACTCGCACGCTCGCATCATCAAGCAAGTATTGGCCGGACGCGCCGTGTTGGCGGGTAACTCTATTTGGTTGGATTTATTGACCAGCAGTGAAGAGCTGCTTTATGTCTCTACACCGATTATCGAAAATGGCCAGTTCGAAGCAGGTTTGTACACCATAGAAAGTAATAAAGAAGCGTTAAAAGCTAAAAGCATGGATGAAATTCGTAGCCTGATTGCGGTTTCAAGTAAGGCATGGATCATCGATTGGCAAACCTTAAATGCCATGAAAATGCGTAAATTGATCAACACGGTTAAGTGGTCGTCCATGGTTAAGATGGTTAACATTGGTCGTGCTGACTTTCTACTCGCTCCGTTTCAACCCACCCCCGATCTCGCTTTTGAGCCAGAAGGTGTTCGCCTGATCCCGATTCCTAATTTAAAAATCGGTTTACAGGGCTCACGCCACTTCGCTATCTCTAAGCGTCACCCGCAAGGCAAGGCCGTTGCACAGGCGCTTGATAAAGGCATTGCTATCATGAAACAGAAAGGCTTAGTGGAAAAAGCCTATGAAGATTCTGGTTTCTTTAATACTAAGGTCAAAGATTGGCAAAAGTTATTGTAAGCCAAGCTTGAACATCGCCTACAAAAGCCAGCGTTTTGCTGGCTTTTTTGTCTTTATACTTAGCCTGCGCTTAATTCTCTCCCAAAAAGCTAACAAAATGTTACATTCGCTTTGCTTAAATTGCCACGATTTCGCGATCCAGTTAACACATCAACCCTTAATGTATCCGTAAAGAGCTGAAAATAAAGCTTTTCTACTAAAGTCTAAGTTTCTTATCCCGGTTTTAGATTTAATGTTAACAGTGCAACAACCTATTAACATTTAAGGAGAGCAATATGGCTTTCGAAAATCAAGACATGGCAAAACGCTATTGGAGCGAAAACCTCAAAATTATGGGGGTACTGCTAGCTGTGTGGTTCGCAGTATCTTATGGCTTTGGCATTCTGCTGGTTGAACCCCTCAACCAAATATCGCTGGGTGGTTTTAAACTCGGCTTTTGGTTTGCACAACAAGGCTCAATCTACACCTTCGTGGCACTCATTTTTATTTATGTAGTAAAAATGAATCAGCTAGATAAAAAATACAAAGTAGAAGAGTAGGAGTTAGAAATGGATATTCAAACTTGGACCTTTATCCTGGTTGGCCTTACCTTTGCTCTTTACATCGGTATTGCTATCTGGGCACGAGCGGCCTCAACGGGTGAATTTTATGTTGCTGGTGGCGGTGTGCATCCGGTTGCAAATGGTATGGCAACGGCTGCCGACTGGATGTCAGCGGCGTCCTTTATTTCAATGGCCGGTATCATTTCTTTTATCGGTTATGATGGCGGGGTATACCTAATGGGTTGGACCGGTGGTTATGTACTACTGGCACTGTGTTTGGCTCCCTATTTACGTAAGTTTGGTAAGTTTACTGTGCCAGATTTCATAGGTGACCGTTACTATTCTCAAACTGCACGTATGGTAGCTGTTTTCTGTGCAATTTTTGTGTCTTTCACTTACGTTGCTGGTCAAATGCGTGGGGTAGGCGTGGTGTTCTCACGTTTCCTCGAAGTTGACATCAACATGGGTATCATCATAGGTATGTGTATCGTGTTTTTCTACGCGGTAATGGGTGGCATGAAAGGCATTACCTATACCCAAGTTGCGCAATACTGTGTATTAATCTTTGCCTTCATGGTACCTGCTATCTTCACCTCAATCATGATGACAGGTAACCCTGTTCCTCAACTTGGCTTTGGTGGCACGGTAGCTGATGGCTCCGGTATGTATTTATTGGATAAACTCGATGGGTTATCGACCGAACTGGGCTTTAACTTGTACACCGATGGCTCTAAATCCATGGTTGACGTGTTCTTTATTACGGCAGCGCTAATGGTGGGTACGGCTGGTTTACCACACGTAATTATCCGCTTCTTCACCGTTCCTAAAGTGAAAGATGCGCGTATCTCTGCGGGTTGGGCACTTATCTTTATCGCTATCTTGTACACCACTGCACCTGCAGTAGCAGCATTTGCTCGTGTTAACATGATTGATTCAATCAATGGCCCAGATCTGAAAGGTGTACCGGCTGAACAAGCACCTGGCTGGGTAACTAACTGGGAGAAAACAGGCTTAGTTAAATGGGAAGATAAAAACGGTGACGGCCGTATGTTCTACTCGGGCGACGCTCGTAACGAAATGGACATTAACCGCGATATTATCGTATTGGCTTCTCCGGAATTAGCTAACTTACCTAACTGGGTAGTGGCACTACTCGCGGCGGGTGGTCTAGCTGCGGCACTTTCGACAGCGGCTGGTTTACTCTTGGTTATTTCAACCTCGGTAGCCCATGACTTACTGAAGAAAGGCCTCAAGCCCGATATGACCGAAAAACAAGAACTACTGGCAGCGCGTTTAAGTGCGGTTGGTGCAGTTATTGCAGCAGGTTACATGGGGATTAACCCACCCGGCTTTGTGGCGCAGGTAGTGGCATTTGCCTTTGGTTTAGCGGCATCGTCCTTCTTCCCTGCGATCATCTTGGGTATCTTCTATAAGAGAATGAACAAAGAAGGCGCGATTGCCGGTATGATCGCAGGTATCGTCTTCACTACCGCTTACATCGTGTTCTTCAAGTTCATTAACCCAGAAATGAACACGCCTGATAACTGGTGGTTTGGTATTTCACCAGAGGGTATTGGTACTCTAGGTATGATCTTGAACTTTGTGGTTGCGATTGCTGTAAACAAGGTAACCGCTGAAACACCGCAAGAAGTGCAAGATATGGTTGAAAGCATCCGTTATCCTAAAGGAGCGGGCGCGGCTATCGACCACTAACAGCTAACCTTGCCAAATTAAGTTAAAACCCAGCGAGAGCTGGGTTTTTTTGTGACAAGAGTTTAGTGATTGCCATACAGGCTTTGATATAAACCGGGTTGATTAACCAGGGCCGAATGTTGGCCTGTTTGGCTGATTTTGCCGTCTTCAAACACAAAGATGCGGTCGGCTTGTTTTACCGATGACAGTCGGTGCGCCACTATAATGGTGGTGCGATCTTTTAGGAAATCAGCTAAGGCGATGTGAAGATCCGCTTCCGTTTTAGTATCAAGGGCAGAGGTAGCCTCGTCCATGATCACTAATTTAGGGTCGGAAAGCACCATGCGAGCAATCGCAATACGTTGCTTTTGTCCGCCTGATAATTTCACCCCACGTTGGCCAACTTGGGTATCCAGTTTGTCGTCTAACTTAGCCACAAAATCATCTAATTGGGCGATTTTTAAGGCCTGCCAAATACGCTCATCGCTGATGCCTTCACCTAAGGTAAGATTGTTGCGGATGTTGTCGTTAAATAGGCAAGGACTTTGCAGCACGGTTGCGGTATGACTGCGGATAACATCAAAACCGCATTGATTAACATTAACGCCATTAAATAAGATTTCACCGCGATCTAGCGGATATAACCCTAGCAATAATTGAATCAAGGTTGACTTACCGCCGCCACTGGCGCCGACAAAGGCCACTTTTTCACCGGGTTGAATGGTCAAAGAAATGCCGCGAATAACCTCTACTTCTTCGTTATAAGAAAAATGCAGATCATGCAGGGTTAACGTTAGCTCGGATGTTTGGCTAAAAGGGGACTGCTGCTGAGGTAATTGAGGCTCAACGGATAACGCCAACACCGAATTAAGACGTTTGAGTGAGGCCGACGCTGCAAAATAAGAATATTGCATGTTAAGTAGCTCTTGTACTGGTCCCATCATAAACCACAAGTAGCCAAATACAGCAAAAATCTCACCAACGGTTAGGTCGGTAAACAGCACCATGATCATGGCGACCGCGCGAAAAATTTCAAAACCAATTAAGAAAATTAAAAAACTCGCTCGGCCTGCCGCTTCACTGCGCCAAGCGTAGTCAATGGAACTGTTTCGCAAGCCCTTAGCGCGATCGATGATGCGATCAATATAATGGCGCTCTTTATTGGCAGCGCGTATTTCATAGATACCGTCTAAGGTTTCAACCACTGCCTGTTGAAATAACTCAAAGGCGCTATTTTCGTTTTTCTTTAGGTGTTTCACCTTGCTGCCAAGCTTGGTAGAAAAGAAGATCACCACGGGATTGAGCAGCAAGATAAACAAGCCAAGTTGCCAGTTTAACCAAAGCAAAATGGTCGCAGTGCCTAAAACCGCCAGCACACTGACTAAAAACCGACTTAAGGTGTCGCCAATAAATTTGTCGAGGGTTTCGACATCGGTAACAAAATGTGAGCTTAAACTACCAGAGCCAAGGGTTTCGTATTCTCGGATGGCAATCAGTCGCATCTGCTTAACTAAGACCTGGCGGATCAAAAAGGTAATATGCTTGGCGATAATGGTAAATTGGCGTGATTGCAATACGGTAAGCGCAACACTTAAGGTGCGCAAAAAGATGGTGAACAGCAACACACACACTATATAGATCACGGGGGTTTGCCAGTCGGGTGGCAGCAGTTGATCCATAATGCCGATGGACGTGCCAGGCGAGTTGAGCAGTACCTCATCCACCATTAACGGCATTAACAAAGGTACGGGTACAGAGGCGATGGTCGCTAGAATGGCCACCACATGGGCGATAATAATTTCTTTTTTATAGGTTTTGGCGGTGTCAAAAATACTGCGCCAAGAAAATTGTGAAGATGAGTTTAAAACCATGGGGAGACTACTGGTAAATAAAAGCAGCCATTCTAACGGCTCACAGGGCGGGCGCAACCACAAAATGCCCACTAAAATGACGAACACGCCGGCAAATTTAAACTAAATCCTGTGATAGTCAGTATTGTCTGTTAAGAGACTAAAAAACCAATATTTACCACCAAGTTGTAAACAACTGGCTAATATTGAGGCAACCAGTGCAAAATCCGCGGGTCAAGTTTAATTATTGTTCGATTTACGAGACAGGATCGGGTAGGGTTAGCGAACTTTCGCGCAAGCATGGTCGAATGACAATATTTTTGTTAGCATTCGGTTAAACAGGCTAGGCACATGAATAGCCAACAGCTAATATCCAAACGTAGTGAGATTTAGGTTTTACATGGAAAACTCTGAAAAATTGACAAACAACAAGCAAATTATCGCTTACCTAGTAGAAATGTTCCCTCTTTGTTTTATCGCCGAAGGTGAAGCAAAGCCCCTTAAAATTGGTATTTTCCAAGACTTAGCAGAACGTTTAGGCGATGATGAAAAAGTCAGTAAAACCCAATTACGTTCAGCACTACGTCAATACACTTCAAGCTGGCGCTACCTTCACGGTATTAAGCCAGGTGCGAAACGTGTCGATCTAGATGGCGTTGAGGGCGATGAGCTGCAGGCGGAGCATATTGAACACGCACAAAAAGCGTTGAAAGAAAGCAAAGCTAAAGTATTTGCTGATCGTAAAGCCGCGGCTAAAGATAAGCCAGCTAAAGCGCCAAAATCAGCCGCGCCTAAATCGGCAGCGAGCAAAGACAAGCCAGCTCGCAGCAGTAAACCTAAGCAAAGATCAGAGAAGCCAGCAGAAAAAGTAAACTATGTTCCTGCTGAAATTGGTCAATTAAAAGTTGCGCAAGAAGTCAAAGTGATTGTCGGTAAAGCACCAGTGCCTGCTACTATTGTAGATATCAACAAAGATGAGGTACAGGTTCAACTTATGTCAGGTATGACATTGAAAGTGAAAGCCCAACACCTGATTCTTTAATTCAAGGATGCCTTTATGAAGAAAGTTTTTCGTTTAACGCTTCTTACCACTAGTTTATGTGTGGCAAGCTTAGGTTTTGCCGTTCAGCCTACAATCAAGGTTGAAGACTTACCTAAACTAGAGCAAGAGCCACAGCATGCAACCGTAAGTAAGCGGGTAACTCAGCTGTTTAGTCGTAATCACTATAAGCCGATGTTACTAGACGATGCGCTTTCTTCTGAAGTGTTTGATTTATATGTTAAGCAGCTTGACTACAACCGAAATATTTTTATCGAATCAGACATTAGTCAATTTGAAAAATACCGCTTGCAGTTGGATGAAGATTTGAGCAAAGGGCGTTTAGACCCCTTGTACGACATGTTTGCGCTTAATTTGCAACGTCGTTACGAGCGCTTTCAATATGCTCTCACCCTGTTAGACCAAGAAATCACCTTCGATACGCCAGATGAATACACCTTTGACCGCAGCGAAGCGCCATGGGCGAAAAATACCGCTGAGCTTAATGAAATTTGGCGACAAAAAGTTAAATATGATGCGTTAAACCTTAAGCTGGCAGGCAAAAAATGGCCAGAAATCCAAAAGGTGCTAACCAAGCGCTACGATTACGCCATTAAGCGGTTAACCCAAACGCAAAGCGAAGATGTGTTTCAAACCATCATGAATGCTTACGCGCGCACTATCGAGCCGCATACCAGCTATTTATCGCCACGCAATGCAGACCGTTTTAACATGGAAATGAACCTTTCTCTTGAAGGGATTGGTGCGGTATTGCAAGGTGAAGACGACTACACCGTGGTGCGTAGCCTAGTACCAGGTGGTCCAGCCGATAAAACCAAGAACATCTCAGCAGACGACAAAATTGTTGGGGTGGCTCAAGGCGATGAAAAAATGGTCGACGTTATTGGTTGGCGTTTGGACGATGTGGTTGATTTAATCAAAGGTCCAAAAGGCACAACGGTACGTTTAGAAGTGCTACCTGCCAAAGCGGGCAGTGATGCGGGCACAAAAATTGTTCATATTGTGCGTGAAAAAGTCCATTTAGAAGATCGTGCTGCCAAATCTGAAATCATCGAGATTGAGGGTAACAAAATTGGTGTTATCGATATTCCAAGTTTCTATGTCAATCTTAGCCAAGACGTAGACAAAGAAATCACCAAGCTTAAGCAGGATAAAGTAAAAGGCATTATCGTTGACTTGCGCGGAAATGGCGGCGGTGCACTGACGGAAGCGAGCTTGTTAACGGGTCTATTTATCGAATCAGGTCCTGTGGTACAAGTGCGCAATAACCGTAATCGTATCGAAGTCAATGGCGATGAAGACGGCAAAGTAAGCTATGACGGCCCATTGACCGTTCTGGTTGATCGTTATAGTGCATCTGCTTCGGAAATTTTTGCTGCCGCATTGCAAGATTATGGCCGTGCATTAATCCTAGGTGAAAACACCTTTGGTAAAGGCACGGTGCAACAGCATCGCAAATTGTCGCGTATCTATGACTTCTATGAAAAACCCATGGGTAACGTGCAGTACACCATCGCTAAGTTCTATCGCATTGATGGTGGTAGTACGCAAAATAAAGGCGTGGTGCCAGATATCTTATTCCCTACGCCCATTGAAGCCAGTGAAACCGGTGAAAGTGTAGAAGAGAACGCGTTGCCTTGGGATCAAATCAAGCCAGCAAATTACAATCGTCTTGGCGATTTTAGTAAGTTAGTTGCCAAACTTGATGAGAAGCACAAACAACGTATGCAAGCTTCTCCAGAATTTGGCTATATCTACCAAGATATTGAAACCTACAAGCAAGAAAAAGATCGCAAGACCATTAGCTTAGTTGAATCAGAGCGGATCCGTTTGCGTGAAGAGAAAGATGCGCTAGAACTTAAGCGAGCCAATGAGCGCTTACAACGTTTAGGTAAAAAACCGGTTACTAAGCTTGACGATCTACCTGAAGATTTCGAAGAGCCAGATGTTTATCTTGAAGAAGCCGCAGCGGTGACACTTGATCTTGCTAAAGCTTAATCAGACTGGTTATTAGTCTTTGTGAGGGTGGCTTTTGCCGCCCTTATGGTTTTCTTGCCCATTTGCTCACATTCAATATCAAAACACGCTGACCCAAGCTCAATCTAACGCTTGCTATAGCCATGCCTAAACTAGCTGAATATATTCAGTTACCCTGATTACGTAATTCCCAGCAAGCTGTGTCGACACTATGTCTATGCCATTCTATTGCATCGCTGCGCCAAATAATTGTATTAACAGTCATGTCCAAATCTCAGTGGCTAATTATGTACCTAAGATAAAAAGTGATAATCCAGTGATACCTACTGTAATCATTGTGTTAATCATTATTTATTGTTGCGTTATCAATAATGATTAGAATTTCACATTGTCTCGATGTGAAATTTATCTCATTTTTAAAGAAATCTAATTGTAACCCTATCTGCATGAAACAACGTCGCAGCGCTGATTATTTGTCTGATTTTTTAGTCTGCAATACTGTTTTTTTGTAGATACATATTCTTTAAAAAATGATAAATCCTGCGCTATCTAGGGATAATGAGCTGCCAGATAGAATTATCAATACAGAATAGATGTAAAACTATTCATAATTAGTGAATTCTTATGCGATATAATCGTGATTTATCAGCATAAATACCTAAAATTGTCCCATTGGTGGCGTTTTACAGGTTGTCAGACATTTGTTTTTTATGATTATATTGCGCGGGCAAACACAATATCCTCAAATAACAGATATAACAAAGAGCTATTAATAATGAGTACAAACACAAGTGTCACAGGAAGGTGGTCTAGCCGCTTTGCCTATATTTTGGCAGCAACAGGCGCAGCGGTTGGTTTAGGAAACATCTGGAAGTTCCCTTACATTATGGGTGAAAACGGCGGCGGTGCTTTCGTTATCGTTTACCTACTTTGTATTTTATTTATCGGTATTCCGGTAATGATGGCAGAAACCTTTATCGGTAAACGCGGTCGTTCAACGCCGGCAAATGCGGCTGCAAAGGTTGCACAAGAATCAGGCCACACAACCCATTGGTCACTGTTAGGTACCTCTGGCGTATTGGCTGGCTTTTTGATCTTAAGCTTTTATGTGGTGATCGCAGGTTGGGCACTGGCTTATGTGTTCTACGCGGGTACGGGCGAATTTTCAACCATGGCCGCAGCGGCAGTTGAAGGTACTTCAGGCCATGCGGATGCGGTTGGCGCACTCTTTGGTGGCTTATTATCAGACCCATTCAAACTGATCCTTTGCACTACATTAATGGTGGTCGCAACGGTATTGGTATTGGGTAAAGGTTTAAACAAAGGTCTTGAAGCGGCGGTTACCTCGTTAATGCCAGCACTGTTTATCTTGCTAGCCATTATCATGGTTTATTCAGCTATCGAAGGTCATTTTGGTGAAGCGGCTGCATTTATGTTTGCCCCAGACTTTAGCAAGCTAACCGTACACAGTGTACTTGAAGCCTTAGGTCACGCGTTTTTCACCCTAAGCTTATCATCAGGCATCATGATGATTTACGGTGCTTACTTACCTGAAGGTGTCTCTATTGCGCGTACCTCAATTTGGATTGCGGTATGTGATACGGTTGTTGCTCTAATGGCGGGTCTTGCGATTTACCCAATCGTATTTGCTAACGGCATGGAGCCAAGTGCAGGTCCTGGTCTATTGTTCCAAACCTTGCCAATCGCCTTTGGTAAGATGCCAATGGGTGATCTATTTGGTACTGTGTTCTTCGTGATGATCGTATTCGCTGCGTTTACCTCTGCCATTGCATTACTTGAGTCGGCAACGGCTTACCTAGTAGAGCGTAAAGGCATGAACCGTTGGCCAGCAGCTATCGTGTCAGGTGTAGGTATCTGGGTATTAAGCCTTGGCTCTATCTACTCATTCACTGGCGCTGAGTGGACCAAAATGTCGTTCTTTGGTCACGGTGAAAACTTCTTTGATGTATTAGACTACATTACCTCTAAGTTAATGCTGCCATTGGCGGGTCTGTTCACGGCTATTTTCGTGGGCTGGCGAGTTAAGCGTCACATCGTTGAGCAGGAAATCCAACTTAACGGCGCGGCATTTAATGCCTTCTTCATCTGCTTGAAGTACATCGCGCCTGTGGCAATTACCATTGTATTTGCACAGTTAGTTGGTTTAATCAGCCTATAACCCTGCATTTCAGGCGGGCATTAACTTAATTTTAACTAAGATAATGTGAAGCCATTAACACTTAAAGGGCCATATCTTGGCCCTTTTTCATTTGCTAGTAATTATCATTGACCCGTGCTTGAATATTTGTCAGCCTTAGCGATATTTTCAATTGATAGGCATGATTATGGAACAGCAACCTCAAGCTAAGCATTTAAAAGACTACCAATCGCCAGAATACACCATCACCAAAATCGATTTAGATTTTCAGCTTGTAGATAATGCAACCATTGTCACTGCTCAATCGCACTTTGTTCGCCAAGGTGAGACAGACCAAGTTTTCTTAAACGGTGAGCACCTCAAATTATTGAGTGTGGCCATCAACGGCGAAGCCTTTAGCAATTATGAATTGAGCGATTCAGGCCTAACACTTAAACAAGTTCCGGCTGAGTTTGATTTAACTATCATCACCCAAATCGACCCACAAGCCAATCTATCAGGCGAGGGCTTATACAAGTCGGGTGACGCCATGTGTACCCAATGTGAGGCGGAAGGTTTTAGACGCATTACCTATTACCTTGACCGTCCAGATGTATTGGCGCAATTCACCACCAAAATCACCGCAGATAAAAGCCAATACCCGTTCTTACTTTCAAATGGTAACAAGATTGCTGAAGGTGAGCTTGAAGACAACAAGCACTTTGTGCAATGGCAAGACCCATTTCCAAAGCCGTGTTACCTGTTTGCACTAGTTGCAGGTGATTTTGACGTATTACAAGACAGCTACACCACGGTTTCAGGTCGTAATGTGGCGCTGGAGATTTTTGTCGATAAGGGCAACCTAGATCGCGCCGACTACGCCATGGGTGCATTAAAACGCTCAATGGAGTGGGACGAGCAGCGTTTTGGTCTAGAGTACGATCTCGACATCTATATGATAGTGGCGGTTGATTTCTTCAACATGGGCGCGATGGAGAACAAAGGCCTTAACGTGTTTAACTCCAAATACGTATTGGCCAACAGCCAAACCGCCACCGACGCTGACTATGACGGCGTAGAAGCGGTGATCGGGCATGAATATTTCCACAACTGGACAGGTAACCGTATTACTTGTCGTGATTGGTTCCAACTCAGTTTAAAAGAAGGCTTAACCGTATTTCGCGATCAGGAATTTAGTAGCGATCTAGGTAGCCGTGTGGTTAACCGTATTAACAATGTAAAAATTATTCGCAACCATCAGTTTGCCGAAGATGCGGGCCCTATGTCTCATCCAATCCGCCCTGAAAGCGTGATTGAAATGAACAACTTTTATACCGTCACCGTGTATAACAAGGGCTCAGAAGTGATCCGCATGATCCACACCTTATTGGGTGAGGAAAAATTCCAAGCGGGTATGAAGCTTTACGTCGAGCGTTTTGATGGCCAAGCGGTAACCTGTGAAGACTTTGTCAAAGCGATGGAAGATGCATCGGGTGTTGACTTAGCTCAGTTCCGTCTTTGGTATAGCCAATCGGGCACGCCGATTGTTGATGTCACCGATGAATATGATGCAACTAGCCAAGTTTACCGCTTACACCTAAAACAGCGCACCGAGGCAACGGCAGACCAAGCTGACAAACAGCCACAACACATCCCAGTGGATCTTGAGTTGGTCTCACAAAGCGGTGAAAATCTGTTAATTGATGGCCAAGCCAGTCAGGTGCTTAACTTCACCCAAGCAGAGCAAACCTTTGAGTTTAGCGGAATTAACAGCCAGCCTGTGCCGGCATTATTTAGAGATTTTTCGGCGCCAGTTAAATATCATTATGAATACAGCGATGAACAGCTCGCGCTGTTACTGAAAACCGCTAGTAATGCCTTTGCGCGCTGGGATGCTTCGCAAAACTTGTTTAATAAATACCTAGTGGCCAATGTGGCTCGCGTGCAACAAGGCCAAGCAGTTGAAATTCCAACCTTTGTGGTGGATGCGTATCGCAGTTTACTGCTTGCTGAGCAGCCTGACCTTGCCTTAATAGCAGAAGTATTAGCATTTCCATCACAAAGCTCATTATGGCAATTGTTTGATAAAGTGGATGTTGATGCGATTGCCGACGCGCGTAATGGCATGTTAACTCAGCTAGCGGGCGAAATGAGCGATGAGCTGTTATGTTTATACCTAGCAAATCGCAGCCAAGCACCATACGAGCTAAGTCAAAGTGCAGTAGAAAAGCGCAAGTTAGCAGGCATTTGTTTGGCCTTATACGCTAAGGTTGAGCCTGAGCATGCCAGTGAGTTAACGCAGCAGCACTACGATCACAGCGACAACATGACAGATACCTTCAGTGCCCTTAATGCTGCCAATATTGGTCAGCTTGCCTGTCGTGAAACCTTAATGGCTGATTTTGATGCTAAATGGCGCCATGATGGTTTAGTTATGGATAAATGGTTCGCATTGGCGGCAACCAGCCCAGCCAAAGACTGTTTAGAGCAAGTTAAAGCTTTACTTGAACATCCAAGCTTTAGCATTAAAAACCCTAACCGCACGCGCTCGTTGATCGGCAGCTTTGTTGCGGCCAATACCGCTATTTTCCATGCCAAAGATGGCTCAGGTTATGCGTTCTTGGGTGATATCTTGTTGCAACTAAACAAGATCAATCCACAAGTGGCTGCGCGTTTAATTACCCCGTTGATCCAATTCAAACAATTGGATCAAGGTCGTCAAGAGCTGATGATCGCGCAGCTAAAACGTTTATTAGCTGAGCCTGAATTGGCCAATGATCTCTTTGAGAAGGTCACTCGCGGTCTAGAGCAAGTTAAGTAATCAAACCCCTGTGTGCGGGCAATTTGCCCGCGCACACGTTGATCAAGGCGCGCAATGCAAACCTATTACTTTTCAATGTTTATTAGTTATCAAGATTTCGAACTGCTGTATCGTGGTGCGGTGCGCAGCATTCAAGTTACAGATGACAACGGCAAAATTATTCGCTTACCTGCAGTAAAATTCATTCCTTGGCTTAGTCATATCGGTATTAGAGGGCGCTTTAGGTTAACTTTAGGCTCCGACAACAAGTTTATTTCCCTTGAAAAAATCGCCTGATAATCACTTTTTGTCATGGTTAGGTAATATTTTCGGTTTTTCGTGCAATCTCACTATAATTCCCATCGCAGTACGATAAGTTTGGCTATTATTTGGTAATAAGTGTCTGACTCTATTCGTATCTTCGAGGTTTATTATGGCGAAATCCGATTCACCCAGTTCAGTTATACTGCAAAATGTTCTCGATTTAGTTAAAACCAAACTCAACAACGACAAAGTAGAGTTAGCACAAGAGTTTGTGCTGTATCTTTATCAGCCTATTTCAGAGCAAGATCTGGCCCTGCGTAACGACAGTGATATGTATGGTGCGGGTATCGGGCTGTGGAACTCTCTTAATCAAAGAACGAGCCATGAGCCTTACATTAAGGTGTATAACCCGTCGTTAGATAAACATGGTTGGCAATCCACCCATAGCGTTATTGAAATCATCGTCGATGATATGCCCTTCTTGGTGGACTCGGTACAAATGACATTGCAACGCTTAAACATCGGCTCGCACTTAGTGTTGCACCAGCCAATGGGATTAGCGCGTGATAAGCAAGGTAAAATTAACAAGATCAGCATTAACGCCGAGGTGTTAGCCAAGGGCGAGCTGAGTAACGAAACGGTATTTCTAATCGAAATAGACCGCCAAGCCGACGAGGCTAATTTAAACCAAATACAGGATGAACTCAGTAAGGCCCTAAAAGATGTCAATTTAGTGGTGAGTGATTGGCAGCCGATGAAGGCCAAATTAGAATCGGTGATTGCCCAACTAGAGAAAGGCAAATATCAAGGTGATGCCAGCCATAAAGAGCAAGTCATCGCCTTTTTGACTTGGTTGGCCAATCACAACTTAACATTAATGGGCTATCGCGAATACCACATTGAGCCAGTGGCAGGTGATCATAAGATTAACCCCGTGATGGACACCAGTCTTGGCTTAATGCGCAAAGGGCAGGGGCAAGAAATCAGCCTATTATCGCAATTGCCTAAGGAAGCCCAAGCCGAGGCGGCGAGTCAAGAGCTGCTCATATTAACCAAAACCAATCTTAAAAGTAGCGTTCATCGCCCCGCTTATATTGACCATATCGGCATTAAACAGTTTAACAAACAAGGCCGTGTTGTCGGTGAGCACCGCTTTATTGGCCTTTATGCCTCATCCCTTTATAACAGCAGTGCCACGCAAATTCCGATGGTTCGCCAAAAAGTTGAGCGGATCATGACTTCTTCGGGTTTGTTAAAAGGCTCCCACGCTTACAAGGCCTTGGTTAATGTGCTGGAAACCTTTCCTCGTGATGAATTATTGCAAGCCAAAGAAACCGAGCTATTAAAAATTGGTACCGGCGTGTTGCAAATGCAAGAGCGCGACATGACGCGCTTGTTTGTTCGCAAAGACACCTTCGGCCGCTATATCTCTTGCATCGTGTTTGTTACCAAAGAGCGCTTTAACACGGCATTAAGGGTGAAAACACAACAAATACTGGCACGCTACTTTAATACCGAACATCAAGTTGAATTTAATACCTACTTTACCGAGGGCGTGCTTGCGCGTACCCATTACTTGGTCCGAGTGGAAAATATTGAAATGACAGTGGACGTCAAAGAAATTGAAAACAACCTCATCGAAGCGGCTCGATCATGGGACGATAAGGTTCAAGCAGCCTTATTTACCCATTTTGGTGAAGCCAAAGGTAACGCACTTGCTCGCCGCTATGTATCGGGTTTTCCGCGAGCCTATAAGGCAGATATGCTGGCCGGCAGTGCGCTGGCTGATATTCAAGCCTTAGAAGCGCTAAACGACTGTAACACCTTGGGCATGCAATTTTATCGCGCCCAAGAAGAGCAGTCGGACTCGCGCAACGTTAAGTTGAAACTGTTTCATAAAAACCAGCCCATCCACTTATCAGATGTGTTGCCGATGCTCGAAAACATGGGGCTGCGGGTCATTGGTGAGACTCCTTATGCCGTGAAAATTTGCGATGGCTCGGTGGGGTGGATCTTAGACTTCTCCATGACCTACACCGGCAGTGCCAATTTCAAAATGGAGCAACGCCAGCAAGACTTCCAACAAGCGTTTGCCAAGATTTGGTCCGGTGAGCTCGAAGACGATGGCTTTAACCGCTTAGTGCTGGGCGCTGGGTTAACCGGCCACGAAACGGTTATTTTACGCGCTTATGCCAAATATATGCGCCAAACGGGTACCACCTTTAGTCAAAGTTATATTGAGGCTGCGCTAAACCGTTACCCTGAGTTAGCGCGGTTATTGGTTGAAATTTTTGATGCTAGGTTTAATCCGAATCAGGCGGCAGCCGAACAGCAGGATAAGCTCCAAGAAACTGTCTTAGCGCAGTTAGACGAGGTAGCTAATCTTGATGATGATAGGATCATTCGTCATTTCTTAGAGATGATTTTAGCCACCATACGCACCAACTATTATCAAACCAACAGCCAAGGTGAGCCTAAGTCATATCTATCTTTGAAAATTAAACCAAATAAAATCAGTGATATGCCAAGGCCGCGTCCGGCATTTGAAATTTTTGTTTACGCGCCCGATGTGGAAGGGGTGCATTTACGTGGCGGCAAGGTGGCGCGAGGAGGTTTGCGTTGGTCGGATCGCCGAGAAGATTTTCGTACCGAGGTGCTGGGCTTAGTGAAAGCGCAGCAAGTAAAAAATACCGTGATCGTTCCGGTTGGTGCTAAAGGCGGTTTTGTCTGTAAGCAACAACCCGAAAACGGCGATCGCGCGGCAATATTTGCCGAAGGTCAGCGCTGTTACCGCATTTTTATTCGTGCTTTATTAGACATCACCGATAACATAGTCAGCGGTGAAATTGTGACGCCAACAAATGTGGTGCGCCACGATGATGACGACCCGTATTTGGTGGTTGCGGCCGACAAAGGCACTGCAACCTTCTCTGATATCGCTAATGAAATCAGTGCTGAATATAACTTTTGGCTAGGTGATGCGTTTGCTTCCGGCGGTAGCCAAGGTTATGACCATAAAAAAATGGGGATCACTGCAAAAGGGGCATGGGAATCGGTTAAACGTCATTTTAAAGAAATCGGAATAGACTGCCAAACCACGGATTTTACCTGTGTTGGTATCGGTGATATGGCGGGCGACGTGTTTGGTAACGGTATGCTGTTATCGCAGCATATTCAGCTGCAAGCGGCGTTTAACCACATGCATATTTTCATCGATCCGACTCCCGATGCCGCCAGCTCTTGGCAAGAGCGTAAGCGCTTATTTGAATTGCCGGGTTCAAGTTGGTCTGATTACAACAGTGAGTTGATTTCTAAAGGCGGGGGCATTTTCTTGCGCAGCGCTAAGGCCATCACTTTAACCCCAGAAATCAAAGCCATGATCGGCAGCGAACGTAAAACCATGGCGCCTAATGAGTTGATACGTGAATTGCTGCAAATGCCCGTGGATTTACTCTGGAATGGCGGGATCGGCACCTACATTAAATCTAAACAAGAAACCGATGCGCAGGTCGGCGATCGCGCCAATGATGCCGTGCGCGTAAATGGCCATCAAGTGAAAGCGAAAATTGTCGGAGAGGGCGGTAACTTAGGCTGTACTCAACTTGGCCGGATTGAATTTGCCAGCCAAGGTGGGCGCATTGATACCGACTTTATTGACAATGTTGGTGGCGTGGACTGTTCGGACAATGAAGTGAACATTAAGATCTTACTTAATGGCTTGGTTAATGAAGGTGAATTAACCCTTAAACAACGTAATAAACTGCTGGTGGACATGACCAGTAATGTCAGTGAAATTGTGCTTAGGAACGCCTATCGCCAATCTCAATCTATTTCGGTGACCCAAAACTTGGGCGCGGAAAGTCTAAAAGAGCAGATCCGCTTTATTCATGGCTTAGAAAAAGAAAAACGCCTCGATCGCGCGCTCGAATACTTACCCAGTGATGACGAGCTGTCTGAGCGTTTAGCGCAAAATCAGGGCTTAACACGACCTGAGCTGTGCGTGCTGTTAGCTTATGGAAAAATGGTATTGAAGCAGACACTTAACTGCCCAGAAATCACCGAAGATGGCTATTTAGCCCAATGTTTAATCGGCGCATTTCCCAGCGTATTACAACAAAAATATGCCGCGCAAATGGCCAAACATCCACTGAAAGGGGAGATTATTGCCACCCAAATTGCTAACCAGATTGTCAATGACATGGGGCTTAATTTTGTTGCTCGCCTCAGTGACGAAACCGGCGCAACCGATGCCGAAATTGCCAAATGTTATGTGATGGCGCGCGAGGTGTTCGGACTTAACCCGATTTGGCGTGAGCTCGAAGCCTTAGATAATAAAGTGCCAGCGCAAACTCAATTAGCAATCATGAGCCAAACACGGCGCACCATTCGCCGCGCTACGCGTTGGTTCTTGCGTTTGCGTAATCGCAGTTGGACCATCAGCGAGAATATCGAGTTTTACAAACCGGCTTACCAGCAACTGCAAGACAACTTACTGAATATTCTGGTGGAAGAAGAAGTACAAGCAATCAGGGAGCAAAGCCAAGCCTTGATTGAACAAGGAATATCAGAGCAATTGGCGAACACCATTTGCCAGCATGATTTATTGTTCTCGGCGCTGGATCTGGCGCAAATATCAGAACAACAACAACGTACGATTTTGGTTTGCGCCGAAATCTACTTCAACTTAGGGTCGAAACTTGAGCTGCATTGGTTCCTTGAGCAAATCAATGGTCTGGCAGTAGATAACCACTGGCAGGCTCTGGCGCGAGCATCATTTCGCGAAGAACTTGACTGGCAACAAAGATCACTGGCATCTGGGGTATTATCTGTCTGTCATGAAACAGATTTCTGCGGTAATATACTCGACACTTGGTTGCAACGCCACGAAGGGCTGCTGGCCCGCTGGCATCACATGCTAGCAGACTTTAAAACCAGCTCAACTCATGAATTTGCTAAGTTCTCCGTTGCGTTGCGAGAGCTAAACCTACTTAACTTAAACTGCATTGCCAATACAGATCAAGAATAACGATTGGTAATCGCAGCGACGCCGAGCACATAACCAACAAAGGGGCATTTAGCCCCTTTATTGTGCAAGGCATAAACCGAATGCCCCGTAGCATTTGTAGTGTATAGGCTAGAAATGTTGCGTTTGTTTAATGAGATGATTGAGGTCAACATGTTATACCGTCTTGCTAGAGAAGCGTTTTTTAAATTGGATGCGGAAAAAGCGCATGATCTTGCGATAAATAACTTCAAAAGAACGCAAAATACCCCGTTAGAAATGGTCTATCGTCAAAACCTAAGAAAGCGTCCGGTTGAAGTCATGGGCATCACCTTTGACAACCCAGTTGGCCTAGCTGCAGGTTTAGATAAAAACGGTGAATGTATCGATGCGTTTGCTGCGATGGGCTTTGGCTTTGTAGAGGTGGGTACGGTAACACCCAGAGCACAAGACGGTAATCCAAAACCACGTTTATTTAGAATTATTGAAGCCGAAGGCATCATCAATCGCATGGGCTTTAATAACCGCGGTGTTGATTACTTAATCGAAAATGTAAAAGCGGCAAAATACCAAGGTGTTATTGGTATCAATATTGGTAAAAACTTTGATACACCGGTTGAAAATGGTAAAGACGATTACCTCATCTGTATGGATAAAGTTTACCAACATGCCTCTTATATTGCGGTAAATATCTCATCACCTAATACACCGGGATTAAGATCTTTACAGTACGGCGAAGCCCTAGATGATCTATTAAAAGATCTAAAAGCGCGCCAAGCTGAATTAGCAACCAAATATAATAAATACGTTCCACTGACCGTAAAAATTGCTCCCGATTTAACGGTTGAAGAAATTGTTCAAATTTCTGATTCATTTGTTCGCCATAATATTGATGGCGTGATTGCCACTAACACTACCTTAGAGCGTGACATGGTTAAAGGCATGCCACACGCAGGTGAGGCGGGTGGCTTGAGTGGTCGTCCGGTGCAAACTAAGAGCACCGAAGTCATTCGTATGCTTAATAAAGAAATAAACGGTGCAATGCCAATTATTGGGGTAGGCGGTATTGATTCAGTTGTTGCGGCCAAAGAAAAAATGCAAGCCGGCGCTAAATTGATTCAGGTTTATTCTGGATTTATTTACCATGGTCCGGGCTTAATTAAGAACATTGTCGAAAATTACTAATTCTTTTTACGGATTTTAACGTCAAAACTTGATTTATTATGACAATTATTTTATAGCTATAGTCGTTTAATAAATTCGAGTTGATTATGATTTTAAAACCTGACGACAATTGGCTTTGGAAAATTGATAATAAAACCTCCCAACTGACCCTAGAGTTGGGAGATGATTTGGTTTTCCAGCCTTATCTTAATCGCAAAAAAATGGTGCCCTTCTATCAAACCGTGCAGCCATTTAGCGTTGACGATGCGGCTATTTACTACCAATTGTTAGATCAACTTAGTCAACATGATCTTGCCAATGCGGTTAAAGTGTATTGGATTTTAAATGCCATCACGGCGGTGCGCTTTCATAAACCTATGATGCCACAAAGCTGGTTTTTCAAAACCCAATCTGGTTTTTATCAAGCAAGCCAAGGAGAACTGATCGGCTTAACTTGCAATGCTGGCCATACCGCACGCTACCTCGTTTTAGAGTCTAATTCACAGATCAGCTTATGTATGCTGGTGGATCAACAACACGAATTTAGTCAGCACAAAACCTTGCAACAATTTGATGTGATCAAAGTGATGAATGACAGAGTGACGCCGTTACATGCCGAGCAGCCAATAATCCAAGATCTCGCCAGCGCCTAAACCCTACATCCTATATTGCCGTTTCATTCCCAGAGCGGATCCGCTCGCACTGGCAGCGGGATGCGACTAAGTATCTAACGTGCTGTACAGTGGTAAAAACCCTTAGCCTAAACCCATATTTCCAACCATAATAGAAGCATTCAAGTAATTTCTTATTGGCAAGGTCACCACTAATGTTGATTGAAAAATCACTGTCAGAGCTGGAAATTGGCCACTATATCGTGGACATAGTACAGCAGCAGAGAAATATTCAATTAAGTCATGCCTGTTATGTTGAATCCGCACAAACCATCGCTGTGCTGCACAACAAAGGCATACAAAGTGTCATGATAGACACCAGCCGCACTCGCAGCATTGACGAGCCAGTAGAGCCAGAGCAACCAACCAACCGTGCTAGCCAACCCATAGAGGCAGGCTTTATTAAACGCATGGGACGAGCCAGCAGTATTTTTAAAGAATCTAAGCAATTGCAAAAAAAGATCTTTGAAGATGCGCAAAGTGGCCGAGAATTAGATCTTGCTCCCGTGATTGAAGCAACTAATGCGGTTATCGATGAAATATTTAATAACTCTGATGCATTAGCTAGCGTAATTAATATTCGTAAAAAAGATCTGTATTTATTAGAGCACTCGGTTGCGGTTTCGGTATTAATCTCAATATTTGCCAAATATTTAAAATTGGATCGTGACGTGATCCATCAATTGGCCATTGGGGCATTTTTACACGATGTTGGTAAAATCATGGTGCCAGATGCCATCTTAAATAAACCGGGCAAATTAACCGATAACGAATTCACCATCATGAAAACACATGTAAATCATTCGATTCATGTGATTGAAAATACGCCGACTATCAGTAAATTAAGTTTAGAAGTTGCGGCGCTGCATCATGAGAAGCTGGACGGCTCAGGGTACCCTTACCGAGTTAAAGCAGAAAGAATATCGAAGTACGGCCGCATGATCGCCATCTGCGACATATTCGATGCCTTAACCGCTAATCGTGTTTATAAAGACGGTTATGCCCACATCAAAGCGTTTAATATTTTGCGCCATATGGCAGGAGATGGTCACCTCGATAGCGAGTTGGTGGATCAATTTATTAAATGCATGGGGGTGTATCCGGTGGGGACGTTAGTGGAGCTGCACTCAAATCAATTAGCCATAGTGGAAAGCAGTAATCCAGCCGATCCCATTAATCCCAAGGTTAGGCCCTTTTTCAGTGTTGAGCAGCATAGTTACCGGCCAAGTTCGGCTGTTGATCTCAGCGAAGGCGAGGACTACATAGTCAAAGGCGTACGCCCCGATGACTTTGAGTTAGACATGGAGCAAGTCATCGAATACCTGATGAAGCAAGGTTAGGTAAAGCATATCGCTGCCCTAGTAGGAGCCGAGCTCGCTCGGCGAATAATCACCGTCCGTTCCCTGAGCAAGCTCAGGTCCCACAAAAGCCGCGCAATATTGATTTATGCCCCAGCAAAAAAGATGTGCCCTAGTAGGAGAGGCTTTTAAGCCGCGAAAATACCCAGCGCCCAATGCCAAGGTTAGCGAATTCCCTGAGCAAGCTCAGGTCCCACAAAAGCCGCGCAATATTAATTTATGCCCCAGCAAAAAAGATGTGCCCTA
>NZ_JBKFDK010000035.1:0-32584 GCF_046452435.1 Motilimonas thetidivivens | reverse complement strand
GCTCCGCGTAGCGGCTTAGTTCAACAGCTTATTATACGGAATTCCATATAGATCCCGCACGCTACCGCACAGAAACTGTCATTCCGTAAAAAATTATCCATAATATTCAGCCAGTTAAGATTCATCACTGCCCCATAACAAGCCACACAGAGGGAAAGCAAAGCGAGAATAAATTTAGCGAGCCAAGTATGGCTTGTTAAATTTCTGGCTACGTGTTTTTTGCGATTATATATCAATACGTTAGAAATTAGCTGTGAACAAACCGAGAATTTTTTAAAAAATTTAGCGAGCCAAATTGACCAAAAATTTATAAACCCCATTATACCTGTATAAATAGCCACCATTTTTACCACTCACTACTTGCTGCTTATTGCCCTTTGTTACTCCTTGTTACTTAGGAACTACGCCCATAAAAAAACCCGCCGAAGCGGGTTTTAGTATTTAACGATTAATCGCTATTCATTAAAGCGGACACACTGGGTTCCAGCCTGTTACCCAGTTCTCAGCTGAACCAGGTTGGCCATCGTTACCACCCCAAGCACGTTGCCACACTTGGCCTTTGTGAGTCACCATGTCACCTTTGCCGTAGTTTGCACTCCAGCCGTTGGTCCAAGGTTTTAGGGTAGATACGTCAATACCACGTGCCGTACAAGAGCCATCGGTGATCACTTTCACTTCAGTCAGTGCAGCAAAGTCACCTGCATTGGTTTTGAAGATGAATGAAGATGGGCCGCCGCCAATTGGCAGATGAGCATCAGCTTTCAACGTATGGCTTGCACCCGGAGCAATGCTTACCTTAGTAGCAAAGCGGTGGAAGTCATCAACCATACCCGGTGCACCTTTGTTGCCTTGACCGTTCGCATTGTTTAGCACTGTGCCCAATGCTTTTAGGTCTTTGCTTAGGTCTGTCGAAGACGGGATGCTGTACTGAATTTCAGTAATGGTTTTGTCACTGTTGTTAGTGAACTGCCACTCAGACGTTTGCGGCCATGCCACACTTTCGTCGGTTACATAACCAACCAGTGACACAGTGACGTCTAGTTTCTGTGCTGGCAGGTTAACAAGTGGGTCAACCATGCTTAGGTCAGGGTTACCTGCACGAGTCAGGATGTCATGGCCTAATGCCGTTAGCGTGCTACCTACATAGTATTCAGCACTGCCGTTGCCTGCTAAACAGTTTGATTCAGGCACGATAGTTTCTGTACGAACGCCGTTTTCAATTGCATAACAAGCGTAGTCACCCGCCATTTCCCAGAACATGATACCGCCTAGACCTTTATCGGCAACGTAGTTCGCTTTAGCGGCGATTGCTTGCTCGTCTTCTAGGTTGATCATCACTTTCTTGGTTGGGTTCCACAGCCATGCCGCTTCTGCGTCATTGTCGTAGTAACGAGTATAAGTACCCACTAAACGGTCATCAGGATCGTTAACTGGGTCTAGACCAAACTGTGCTGCATATGTTGGCATTTGACCTGCTTCTAAGTTTTTCGCATGCCACATTGGGTTGAAGCCTGCGCCTAACTCTAAGCCATGTGGGTCTGTATCGTGCCACATGTTGTCAATACCCACCGCGCCGTTACCACAGCCTTGCTCGGTGCCGTTACCTGTACCGCGTTCACACACTTTAGTCGGTGCTTTACCGCCGTAACCGTTCACGCCGCCTTCAACGCCTTTCCAACCACGAGTGTAGTATGGTAGACCGATGTTGATACGACCTGCTGGTACAACACCACGGAAGTAGTGGTATGCCCAGTCAATATTTAGGTAACCAATGTTGCCGTAGTTTTGGTAAACCTGATATAGGTTCATTTCAGGATCTTTACCGTTATCGTAAAGTGGGCCGTTAAAGCCAACTACTTCACCCCATGAGCCAGAGAAGTCGTAGGTCATCATGTTGATAAAGTCGAGGTATTGACCCGCTGAGTACACTTCCATACCACGTAGTAGGTAACCAGATGAAGGCACCGCAACGGTTAGGTAGTAATGTACGCCATCTTCTGCTGATGCACGGTCAATGGCTTCACGAAGTTGCTTGATAAGAACGTTGTACGAGTTCATCAAGTAGCTACGACGTGGGTTTTGTACTGCACGGTCAAATGGGTTACCGCCGTCCATGAGTGCCGTTGGGTATTCGTAGTCTAAGTCGATACCGTCGAAGCCGTAAGCACGGATAAAGTCAACCGATGACTTAACGAAAGCGTCGATACCTTCTTGGTTTACGCTACCGTCAGACTTAGTTGTCATAGAGTAGAAACCACCGTTAACAACACGGCCTAGGTTGTCGATTGGACATGGACCTGTGTTAACCACACCGTTCTTATCCGCTTGACCTGGCATTACCCACTCATCTTCGGCTGTCGGTGCGTCGTTCATTGGACAAGTAGAGCCAGTGTTAGGACCCCAGAAGCCGCCGGTTTCAGCCCAGCCACCCACAGAAATAAGGGTTTTAACGCCGTTTTCTTTCTTGTACTTGTTGATTAGGTTCAAGTGACCTTTGAACTTAACGCTTGGATCCATATCGGCATCGGTTGCGCCTGGAACATCGTTCCAAACCATACCTGTGTTCGGGTTCTTAGGATCTAGCTTATAACCCGCTTCTGTTGGGTAAATATCTTCACCTACAGACACACGGTAGTTGTTGTCGATGTGAGCAAATGCGTAGTTGATATGGGTTACTTTATCCCATGCAACGTCAGTTGCTAGGTAAGTAGGTTGGCCATTTGCGCCGTTACGCCAGTTAGTGAAGTAACCGATTACGCGACGAGAAGTACCATTGATTGGTTTCTCAGCACCGCCTTCTTGGTAAACCGTACAGTAAGGTACGTCAACGCCAGGGGTTTTGTATAGACCTTCAGGGCGACACGCTTCGTGATTTGCGTTTGGATCTGGTGTTGGTTCAACCGTTGGCTCTGCGGTCGGTTCAACCGTTGGTTCTGCTGTTGGCTCAGCCGTTGGCTCAGCTGTTGGCTCTGCAGTCGGTTCTGCGGTCGGCTCAGCTGTTGGTTCAGCTGTTGGTTCTGCGGTCGGCTCTGCAGTTGGTTCTGCTGTTGGCTCAGCCGTTGGCTCAGCTGTTGGCTCTGCAGTCGGTTCTGCGGTCGGTTCAACCGTTGGTTGCACGCCAGCACATGGCACTTCAGTCCAGAACCAGTTTGATGTTGATGGCGTTTCCCATGTACCTGGGTTGTTTTTCGCTTCGTAACAAACGCCTTTGTAAATCACAACGTCGCCGTTGCTAACTTTGGTTTTACCCGGTACCCATGGAATTTCATTACCTGGTACAGGAGTAGGAGCAACCGTTGGCTCAGCTGTTGGCTCTGACGTTGGCTCAGCTGTTGGTTCAGCAGTTGGTTCAGCAGTTGGAGTCGGCGTAGGCTCTACACCAGAACACGCTTGTGGCGTCCAAAACCAGCTAGAAGAAGCTGAAGGGGTTTCCCAAGTACCTGGATTGTTTTTAGCTTGGTAACATTCGCCTTTGAAGATAACCACGTCGCCGTTAGCAACTTTGGTTTTACCGGCTACCCATTCTATTTCACCGGCGGCATGGGCTTGGCCACCAATAGCTGCACTTAGCGCAAGCGCTAAGAGCGATATTTTCGTTTTCATATTTTCATCCTTGAGATAAAACAACCATCCATTGATTGCGGATATTATGATAGACCATTGATCTGGTAAGGCTGATAATTTATTTAGGACAATATGAGGTATCTCAAGAAATTTAGCCGTTTTTTGATATAAATCAATGGAACCGATACCATAAAATCCATTATCAAAAACAGAAATTTAACATGAAGATAACCAAGCACTTACAATTAAGTGCTTGGCTTTGGTGCTAGGGCGCTTTATAGCAAGTCACGTCCACTTCAACTTTAACGTCAACCACCAAGTCACACACCATGCAAATGCGAGCAGGTGGATGCTCGCCAAAAAACTCTTTAAATACCTTGTTGAACGACTGAAAATAACGCGAGTCGGTCAACACCACTTTTACATGCACCACATCTTTTAGCTCATATCCTGCACTGGTCATAATATCAATACAGTTTTGGATGGCGAGACGAGATTGTTCAACAATACCCCCTTCCACCACTTCGCCATCTTTCATTGGCGTTTGACCCGAAACATACAAGAAACCACCCGCTTCTACCGCACTTGAAAAGGGTAAATGTTGGCCACCTGTACCGGTACCGCCTTCTGCGCCATATCGTTTAATTGTCATACTATCTCCTACATCAGCCATGCTGCTAGTTAGTTTTTACTGACGCGCGAGGCAAAAATCGCCCTGCCCGCTGCGCCGTTAATTGATTATTTTGGTATGCGCTGACTCCATTAACCCAAACCTGATGGATCCCCTGTGCCGCTTGAATGGGATCGGTAAAGGTGGCCTTGTCTGCTATGGTGTCAGCATCAAATAACACCAAATCGGCATAGTAGCCGGTTTGGATCAAGCCGCGGTGTCCTAAGCCAAATTCCTTGGCACTTAAGCCTGTCATTTTATGAACCGCAGTCGGTAAATCGAATAACTTTTGTTCGCGACAATAATGCCCAAGTACACGTGGAAACGCGCCCCACAAACGCGGATGTGGATGTGGATCATTGGGTAAACCATCAGAGCCCACCATGGTGCGCGGATAACTCAGCACACGCTTTACATCGTCGGGGTGTAAACCATGATAAACAGCGCCGGCCGGTTGTAATCGCTTGGCCGCCGTCATTAAACTCACCTGCCAGTCCGCAGCTATCTCTTTTAATAAGCGCCCGGCTTGACTTGGCTCGGGATCGGACCAAGTAATAAAAATATCGAAGTCTTCGGTCACCTGATTTAAATCTAAGGTGGATGAGCTGGCGCTGTAGGGATAGCAATCACAAGCCACCTTTTGTTTACTCGCTTGCTGCTCTAAATACGCTAAGGTTTCAGTGGTTCGACCCCAATTGGCGGCGCCAGCACATTTTAAATGGGAAATAATTAAAGGCACACCGCCATGCTCAGCCGTGCTAAAGGCTTCTTCCATTGCCTCTAAGATGGCATCAAATTCGGTGCGCATATGAGTGGTATAAATACCATTAAAATCAGCCAATTCGGCAACCAATGCCATAACTTCATCGGTACTGGCTTGGTGAGCACTGGCATAAGCCAAGCCTGAGCTTAATCCTAACGCGCCTTGCGCCATGGCTTGACGTAATTGTTGGCGCATAAGGTCAATTTGCTGCTGATTAGCCGTTTGATATAAATCGGCCATATAGTTATTACGCAGCGCGGTGTGCCCCACCAGCGCCGCTACATTAACTCTAGGAACAGCGGCTTTTACTGCAGCAACATAGTCGGCAAATTGGGGATAGACGAAATCCTCTTGTCGGCCCAGTAAATTCATTGGATCAGGCGGTGGCCCATCTAGAGTCACAGGGCTAGCACTAATACCGCAATTGCCAACAATGACAGTGGTGATGCCTTGGCTAATCTTACAAAGCATGTCGGGATCGCGGATCACATTGGTATCATCATGGGTATGAACATCAACAAAACCAGGCGCTAATACCAAACCTTTGCCATCAATGATCGCTTGCCCCACTAACGAATTGGCAGGCGCAATGGCGGCAATGCGCTCGCCTTGAATTGCCACGTCGCCTTGATAAGCCGAGTTACCAGAGCCATCTATCAGCAACACATCACGAATGACTTGTTCATAACCATGGTCAGCTAACTGAGTTATATTGGCAGCTTGCTCGATTATTGTGGACATACTCAATCCCCTAACGGTTGGCGATCAACACCGCCTCTGTGCTGCTCTAATACCAGTTTGATTTTTCGTAATTTATCGCGAGATTTACGCTTATGCTTGATGGCCAATTCGGTCACAAGTACATCAATCGCAGCCATTATTGCGTAACGCGACGCGGTGGGCTTAAAAATGTAATCGGTTTCATCTGTACTTATCGGCAACAGCACATCAAGGGCCTTCGCCAGTGGGGTATTGTCTTGGGTAATGCCGACCACTTGGATCTGGTTTTGCTTAGCAATATTCACAGCAGCAAGTACATCCGGTGAATAGCCGCCACTGGATAGGCAAATCACGGCATCACTGGCATCTAACGTAGCACTCGCCATACGCATTAACATAGGATCGCTATAAGCAGTTACGGCATATCCCAAGCGAAACAAACGATATTGTAGCTCTTGGGCTAAAGCGGTTGAGCCACCGCCGACACCAAATATCAAGATCTGCCTCGATTGGCTCAGTAGGTTAACCCCCGCATCAACCCTCTCCTGAGTCAGCAATTGGCTATTAACATCCAACGTCGATTTGATACCCTCATAAATGCCTGAAATGCCAGTTGGCTCAACGTTAACATCAGTGATAAAACGCTGGCCAATCGCTAATGATTGGGCAATTTTGAGCTTCAAATCTCGCACATTGCGACAATTCACGGCACGAGCAAAGCGGGTAATACTGGCCTCACTCACATTTGCCCCTTGGGCTAGTTGGCTAATACTGGCACTGGCGGCAAACGCTAAATCAGCGAGAACAAACTGAGCGACTTTTTTTTCCGCATCGCGTAATTGACTAAAACATTCATTAATCACAGATACGATGTCTAACTCGTATTTCATGACTTGTCCTTATAGCGCTTGAGAAGAAACCCGCTTATATTACCCTTTTATGTTTGAAACTATCAAACTTTATCAAGAACTATGATAGTTATCATTTTAAGATAAACTGCTAGATGTGGGCTTTATTTTTCGGCAATATAGCCGCAAACGCTATTTTCAAGATTAATTTAGCTAAGTTTTATTAATAGCTAAGGTAAATATGAGGTCACCGTGTTTGTTACTAAGTATCAAAAAAGCAGTCCACAGCAATCCGATACCGTGATTCCTGCAACGACACAAGCCAGTCTTACCTGTGTGACAAAAGGATTAGGTGAGCCCAGTAACACTCCTTGGCAATTACTTGAAGAAGAGATAAGCCTCCCTGTTGCGGTGATCTATCAGCAAAAAATAGATAATAATCTTGCATGGATGCAGCGCTTTGCTGACCATTATCAGGTTAAACTGGCTCCCCATGGTAAAACCACCATGACCCCAGCCCTATTTCAACAGCAACGGGATGCGGGAGCTTGGGCTATCACCCTCGCAACAGCGCCTCAGGTCATGGCTGCCTATCTCAATGGCATTAAACGCATCATTATGGCTAATCAATTGATTGGTAAGCAAAATATGCAGTTGATTGCCAATGTAATTGCTGATCCGGATGTTGAATTCTACTGTCTGGTGGATTCTGCCGCTCAGGTCAAACAGCTTGATACATTCTTTGCTAATAAAGCCAAACCGCTAAACGTACTGATTGAAGTGGGTGTCGACGGCGGTCGCTGCGGCTGTCGTAACAACGAACAAATATGGCAATTGGCGGCGCAAATTCAACAATCACCTTGGCTATCATTAGCCGGTCTAGAGTTTTATGAAGGGGTGATCCAAAGCGAACAGCCAGAGCAAGCCATTCGCGCGTTTATCAACAATGCTATCGATGTATTACAACAACTGGAAGAACAAGGCCTCATCAGCAGCTCTAACCCCATTATTACGGGCGCTGGCAGTGCTTGGTATGATGTTGTCGCAAGCACGTTCGCCCAAGCTAACTTGCCTCGTCATTGGTTAGCCGTGATTCGCCCTGGCTGTTACTTGATCCACGACACAGGTATTTATTTAGCAGCGCAAGATGCGGTGATAAATCGTAACCCGATCGCCTGTGATATTGGCGGGGATCTGCAATCAAGCTTAGAAGTATGGGCTTATGTGCAATCGGTACCCGAGCCTGGACTTGCGGTGATCGGCATGGGTAAACGAGATGTGGCATTTGATGCAGGGTTACCAACACCTGAGCAACATTTTCGCCCCAATTGGCGTCAAGCTAAGCCAGATGCCTTGCCTAAACAGGCCCCAAATTCATGGCGCGTCACTGCGGTAATGGATCAACACGCCTATTTAACTTGTCCCTTAGATGCGGATATTGAAGTAGGCGATATGATAGGTTTTTCTAGCTCTCATCCGTGTTTAACTTTTGATAAATGGAAACATATCGCAGTGATAAATGATAAGTATCAAGTCACCCAGTTACTTAGCACTTATTTCTAAGCCAACCTCAGTTTACTGAGGTCGGCTGCGTGTTGGCTTTGCTTTGCAAAGTTTACCAAGGATGGTGAATTTTTCTGGCTGTAGCTACAACTGTTTATCAAGAAACGAAAGCAATGCCGCCCATGATTTTTCATCGGCGGTTTGCTGATAACGTTCGCTACCAAACACCGTGAAAGCATGAGGCGCGCCCGAGTAAACTTGGATTTCATAGGGCACCTTAGCTTGCTCTAACTCAACCGAAAGTGCCGCCACATCTGTCATCGGGATCGCGCTATCAGCGCCGCCATGAGCAATCAAAATAGGCGCGGTATTCGCCGAATAGCTTTGTCCTTGCGGGGTTTGCAACCCACCATGGAAACTTGCGTAACCCGCGATCCCCTCGCCCTTGCCTGAGCGAGCCAGCTCTAACACTGCCGCGCCACCAAAACAGTACCCCATCACAACACTTTGTTTAGCACTGCTATGCTGCTTGGCCTCGGCTAATCCCGCCAAAATCAGTTGACGCATTTTTTCTCTGTCATTGTATAGCTTACCCGTTTCTTCTTTTTTCATTTCCAGTTCAACGGGCCGATTACCTTTACCGTAAAGATCAACAGCAAACGTATCATAACCAAGCTGGGATAACATTTCGGTACGCTTTTGCTCATAATCCGTTAAGCCATCCCAATCGTGGATCAATAACACCAATCCTTTACTCTCACCTTTAGCGCTTTGGTAATAACCTTGGTAGGTAACGTCGTTCACTTGATAGTCAACTTGTGCTGCCATGGACTGCGAAGCAACTAACAATCCCGCTCCTATAATGAAATGTTTCATGTTCAATTTCTCACTCTATATTTAGTCAACAGAATATTAACGAGTCCAATAAGAAGCTTGGATCAAAGCGATGATAACTTTACTCAGCGGATTTTAACTTCCCTATCGCGGCGATACCCAATCAAGTTGATTGGGTATATGGTGCATGGTTGAAAAAGTTGTCACATGGGTTGCTGCTGGCGAAGCCAAACGGCCATGTATTTATCAAACAAGGTATCAAAGGTCTTAAACTCGGTGAGTTGATTAACCTGTTTATTTAAAAACGCTCTGAGCGCGGGCGTATTACATCCGGATTTTTTCGATAAGGTGAAATACAAGCCTTCTACCGATACCGGCGTTGGCAAATGTGTAATGTTGGCCTTCAACCCTGAGGATTCTAAGATAGTAAGCCCCTGATAAAGCTCATATAAAGCATAATCAAAGCGCCCAGCTAAGAGCATGGTAAACGAGCGTTCAGCCGAGGCACTATTGCGAATTTCAAGATTTTGTTTGGCATACTGATCAAAAGCTTGACCAAAGCTATTGTTGATCAAGGTGCCACCTCTTTTACCTTTTAAATCTTGCCATTGCTGGTAGTTAAACTCTTTGCCTTTAGCGACCCAAACAACGCTGGGGACATCGGTAAACTGAGGCTGAATATAGTCCATGTAGGTTTGCCGCTCTTGGGTAATAAATGCCCCCGCTAACATATCCACTTCACCACGACGGGCATCTTGCTGCGCTCTAGCCCAGTTGCCACGATCGCGTGCATCTACCGCAATCCCTGTGTCCATTAATGCCAGCTCTAATAACTCGATTGCGACACCCGTAAGCTTGTCAGGGTTGTCCGCGTCACGCCATAAAATCGGCGGATATTCAGCGTTTCCGGTTACCAGCAAACTACGGCAAATGGTCAAGGGTTGTTCACTCGCAACGGCGTTTGCGAGCCCACTGCAAAGTATCAGGGTGAATGCACTGGCTATTTTTTTGAAATTCAGCATATTTATTTCATCGCAATCAAAGGCTCGTCATTGTTATTAATGCTAGTTAGATATCAGCTTTTCTCCAGTTTCTAGGCCATTCGCGACATCAAATATTGATCAAGTTGAGACTGAACCAACACCAATATCTACTGGGCAAGCACAACAAAGCTGATTAAAATGGCGAAAATTAACTTTTTAGGAATTGAATGTGTTTAAGTTTGTCATTGCCGTCGTGATTATTGGCTTCATCGCGTTTTACATTGTACGCAACAGTAATAACAAAGAAATTGCGGCTGAAAACATGGCCAAGGGAGAGGTATTTCTCCAAAAGAATCGTTTAGAGCCGGGAGTTGTGGTGACCGAATCGGGTTTACAGTACTTGAAGTTAAACGAAGGTATGGGCACTGAACATCCAACAGCGAGCGACAAGGTGAAAGTGCACTATCATGGCACTCTGATTGATGGCACCGTATTCGATAGCTCTATCGACCGAGGCAAACCGATTACATTTGGTTTAAATCAAGTGATCAGTGGCTGGACTGAAGGATTACAATTAATGGTGGTCGGTGAAAAAGCCCGCTTTTTTATACCAAGTACCTTAGGCTATCAACATCGTAATGTTGGCAGTATTCCACCTGGCTCAACATTGATTTTCGATGTTGAGTTATTGGCGATCAATCCCAAACACTAAGCTCAACTTCTTATTAGGTGCAGTGAAAACGATGCCGTCACTGCGTCTTGCTAGCCCAAATTTAAGTGACGCACCTACCACCGTTCGAAGCCTAAGCCGCTTTCCTTAACACCCCAAATGGGCTCTTACTTTTCCTCAAATTAGCCTTTATGATAGATTAGTAATTCTGTAAGTTATTGCTGCTTTTGCAATTATTTGACACTACATCACAGCAAGTGCATAACTATTATTTATCCAATAAATGACGTTGTTCGCTAGCTTGTATATATTTTGTAAGCACATGCGCTTCCCCAAACCAACGCACTAAGGCATAACCATGAAATTTCATTTCCCTGTGATCATCATTGATGAAGACTTTCGCTCCGAGAATATTTCTGGCTCGGGTATTCGTGATGTCGCCGAAGCCATAGGAAAACAGGGTTATGATATTGTCGGCTTTACTAGCTTTGGCGATCTCAGTGCGTTTGCCCAGCAGGCCAGTCGCGCCTCTTGTTTTATCGTGTCCATTGACGATGACGAATTTGGTAGCGGCAGTGCGCAGGAAGTGGATCAAGCTTTAACCGACCTGCGCCAATTTATAAAAGGCGTGCGTCGACGCAATAACGACATTCCGATCTTTTTGTATGGTGAAACACGCACCAGTCAACACATTCCCAATGATATTTTACGTGAGCTGCATGGCTTTATTCATATGTTTGAAGACACCGCAGATTTTGTGGCTAAATACATCATACGTGAAGCCAAAAAATACCTCGATGGCCTTGCGCCACCATTTTTCAAAGCGTTGATGAATTATGCCGCCGATAGCTCTTATTCTTGGCACAGCCCGGGGCATTCAGGTGGCGTGGCGTTTCTCAAAAGCCCAGTCGGGCAAATGTTCCACCAATTTTTTGGTGAAAACATGCTGCGCGCCGATGTGTCTAGCTCGGTAGACGAGCTGGGCCAATTGCTAGACCATACTGGTCCAGTGGCGAAAAGTGAACAAAACGCCGCACGTATATTTAATGCAGATCATTTATTCTTTGTCACTAATGGCACCTCCACCTCCAACAAAATTGTGTGGCATTCCACCGTCGCCGCGGGGGATATTGTGATCGTGGATAGAAATTGCCATAAGTCAATTTTACACGCCATTATCATGACGGGCGCTATACCTATCTTCCTGATGCCCACCCGTAACCACTATGGCATCATTGGCCCCATTCCTAAGGCGCAGTTTTGCCCTGAGGTGATCAAAGCCAAAATTGCCGCGCACCCCATTGCCAGCCAGGCCAAAGATCAAACCCCGCGTATTTTAACCATTACCCAAAGTACCTATGATGGTGTGCTTTATAACGTTGAGCAGATCAAGGCAACCCTTGGCAGTTATATCGATACCCTGCATTTTGACGAAGCTTGGTTACCGCACGCTGCATTTCATGACTTTTACCAAAACATGCACGCCATCGGCGGTAATGAACGACCTCGCGCCGATGACGCATTGATCTTTGCTACTCAGTCCACCCATAAATTGTTGGCAGGTATTTCTCAGGCATCACAAATCTTGGTGCAAGATGCCAAGCAGCGTCACTTAGACAGCCATCGCTTTAACGAGTCGTATTTAATGCACTCATCCACCAGCCCCCAATACGCCATTATCGCTTCGTGTGACATTGCCGCTGCCATGATGGAGCAACCGGGCGGGCGCGCCTTAGTGGAAGAGTCATTAATTGAAGCCGTGGATTTTCGTCGTGCCATGCGCAAAGTGGATCAAGAATTTGGCGAGCATGATTGGTGGTTTCAGGTATGGGGACCACAAGCATTGCCCGAGCAAGGCATAGGTCAACGTGAAGATTGGTTACTCGACCAGCAAGATAACTGGCACAACTTTGGCAAAATTGAGCCGGGCTTTAACATGCTCGACCCCATTAAAGCCACCATAGTGAACCCTGGCTTAAACAGCAAAGGCGAGTTTGAAAGCACCGGGATCCCGGCCACCGTATTGACCAAATACTTGGCCGAGCATGGCATCGTTGTTGAAAAAACCGGCCTGTATTCCTTCTTTATTATGTTCACAATCGGCATTACCAAAGGGCGCTGGAATTCCATGGTGACCGAGCTACAACAATTTAAAGATGACTATGACCAAAACCTGCCGCTATGGCGCTTAATGCCTGAATTTGTTGAGCAATACCCTTGCTATGAAAAAGTCGGCCTAAAGGATTTATGTCAGCAAATTCATACCATGTATCAGTGCAACAATATCTCCAAAGTGACCACAGATATGTATGTCTCGGATATCTCCCCCGCCATGTTACCCAGCGAAGCGTGGCGTAAAATGGCACATCGAGAAGTAGAGCGAGTAACCATAGATGAATTAGATGGGCGAGTCACCGCCATGATGGTGACCCCTTACCCTCCGGGGATCCCCTTGATGGTGCCGGGTGAGCGCTTTAACGCAACCATTATTCACTACCTTAAGTTTATTCGTGAATTTAACCAGCAATTTCCCGGCTTCGAAACTTATGTGCATGGTTTAGTCAAAAAAGAGGTTAACGGTAAAGCGCAATACTATGTCGATGTCGTGATTGAATAAACATATCCCCCTCAACCTGAAGATGCTTGATTGGGTATACACTTAAATTAGGTATCAAATTCTGTTGGGGGTTAGCTATGGTATTTAAAAGCCAAAAGCGCGCATCATCGCTGCCTAAATGGATTACCTTTTGGCCCGCATTTTTACTTGGCCCCTTAGCCATGTTGCTGACGCTGATCATCCCCTCGCCTATTGCCGAGCTGACGCCCGCTGCTTGGCGAACCTTAGGGCTGGTATTATGGATGGCCACTTGGTGGGTCAGTGAAGTGATCCCTATTCCAGCAACGTCACTGCTCCCGCTTGTTATGGTGCCGTTTGCCAATATCGCGTCTTTAAGTAGCACCGCCCCGTCTTATGCCCATCCATTAATCTTCCTCTTTCTGGGCGGATTTTTGCTTTCTTTGGCCATGGAAAAATGGCAATTACACAAACGCATCGCGCTGCGAACCATGCTATTGGCTGGCACTTCCCGCAGTCAGCAATTATTAGCCATGATGCTAGTGACGGCATTTTTATCTATGTGGATGTCTAACACAGCAACCTCGGTGATGATGCTACCTATCGCCATGTCTATTATTGCTATGACAAAAGCAAACCAAGCCAATGACGATGGCGTGTTTGCCAAGGCCATGCTTCTTGGGCTTGCCTATGCTGCCAGTATCGGAGGGATCGCAACCTTGATCGGTACGCCCCCTAATGCGTTGATGGCGGCTTATTTAGCAGAGAATTATGATTTGCAGGTCGGTTTTGCGCAGTGGATGATGCTCGGCTTACCCTTATCTTGCCTACTCTTACTCAGCGCTTGGCTATGGCTCGCGCATATCCACTTCAACGTTAATCTTGGCTCGTCTTATTCTGGAAAGTCACTCATCACTGCGCAGCTCAAGGAGCTTGGTCCGATGACACGCGCAGAGCGAACGGTACTTTGGGTATTTTTAGCGACCGCATTAAGCTGGCTATTGCGTCCTTATCTTAGCCAACTGAGTGGATTAAATATTAGCGATACCAGTATTGCCCTTATTGCCGCCTTAGCTTTATTTTGTCTGCCAGCCAATGGCAAACACGATGAACGAATACTCGATTGGCAAACTGCGCAACAGGTACCATGGGGCGTATTGTTATTGTTTGGCGGCGGGCTGGCACTGGCAGCACAAGTGCAAGCATCAGGTCTAGCGGATTATATCGCAGCGTTAATGCAGCATATGAGCCATGTCGAGCTGGTTATTGGCATTGTTTTGGTCACCGCTTGCATTACCTTTCTCACGGAAATAACCAGCAACAGTGCTACTGCGGCTGGTTTCTTGCCCTTACTTGGCCCGGTTGCCGTCTCCTTTACTGGCAGCCCGTTATCTTGGGTCGTACCAGCGGCCTTAGCTGCAAGTTGCGCCTTTATGATGCCAGTTGCAACACCTCCCAATGCCATTGTATTTGGCTCTGGAGAGCTCAGAATTGGCGACATGGTTAAGGCTGGTTTATTTCTAAACCTGGTGGCAATCTTACTTATCACCTTAGTGACGGTGTATTTAATGCCACTGATTATCACCGTCAAATAAACCTAATGCGCAATAATGGCTGATTAGACCTTAAACGCCGACATCGTTTGTTTCAAATTACTTGATAAGGTTTGCAGCTGCGCAATCACTTCACTCGAGCGCGCGACCGCAAGGAGGGATTGCTCGGATTCCTCGTTCATACGCTCGGTACTGGCATTCACTTCATTGGCTACCGCGGTTTGCTCTTCGGCCATCGCGGCGATGGAGTTGATCATGTCGTAGAGACCTTGGATCGCATTGCGCAAGCTGTGTTGAATAGCATCGGAGCGACCGATTTCATCCATACTTTGCTTGGCATCGGTGGCGGCCGCTTCAATGACGCTAACTAGGCCTTTCGATTCATTTTGCAAGCGTTCAATACTGGATTGAATTTCTTCTGTTGACTCACGCGTTTTACTGGCCAAGGCGCGAACTTCATCGGCCACGACGGCAAAACCACGACCACTTTCTCCAGCGCGAGCCGCTTCGATAGCCGCATTCAAAGCCAACAGGTTAGTTTGCTCGGCAATACCTTGGATAACATCTAACACACTGCCAATTTGTACGCTTAGTTCGTCAAACTTCATCACTCGTTGATTCGCTTGTTCAACTTTATTCACTAGCATATTGATTTGTTGCGTGACTTGCTCGGCTATCACGCCGCTGTCTTGAGAGTCTGATTTAACACTGTCGATATTTTCTAACGCCGCTTGAATGCTCACACTTTCTTGCTCAATGGCACGAGTCACTTCGGCCATGGCTTGGCTAACATGGGCAATCTCTTGTTTTTGACGATGAACGGCTTGGTCGACTTCATTACTGCTTTGCATCATGGTGTTAACTTGACGCGTGGTGTTATCTGCAGCTTGGTTAGCATTGATAATCAAGTTACGCGTTTTAGCTAAGAACTGATTAACACTTTTAGCCATCAGACCAATTTCATCTTCACTATTAATATCAATCTGTTGGGTTAAGTCACCGCCTCCTTTGGCCAGTTCTCCCAGTGCTTTGGTCAGCACTTTTACCTTGGCTAAAATGCGGTTGATAATAATAAAAGATAACGCCGCGAGCATGACTAAACCTAATGCCAGCATCACCCAAGTTAAGTTCATCACCAAGGCACCAGAGGCACGGCTCATTTCGGTATCGATTTCTCGGATTAACTGTGCGTTACTCTCATTCACTTCTTTAAAGCTGGCCGCTAGCTTATTTTGATTGACCTGAGATTGCTCGCTGATGATTTGCTCAACCTGCTGAGCACTATTGGTAATCAGTTGTTTAAATTCAACTTCTGTTTTTTCAATCATCTGATTTTGCAGACTTTTATCTAACGCGATGATCAATTTTCCTAAATTACGTCCTTGGTGATCGATCTCCGTTTGCGCTAAATAAATATTGCTGTTGTTTTGCGCACCATTGAGCAGTTTTTCCATTCGGCGCTGCCCTTTGCCCTCATTAACCAGCTGCGACACCATAGGGTTAGCATTGTCTAAATAGCGTGTTAGGTAACGTCCTTTGTCATCATAAAAAGTGGCAAAAACCACACTGGTATTTTGATGCGCAGCGCGCACTAATTCGGTCAGCTTAGGCATGTCGCGATCTAAAATGGCTTGCGGTGAAATAGAGGCAAGCATAGTGGCCATGCCATCGGCACTGGCTTTAGCATTGTTATCAAGCAGCACCGTCATATTTTTCTGCTTTTCATTGAGCTGTTGCTTTAAGCTGCTACTCAGCGCTTGATGGGTGTTTTGTGCCATGGCATCAAGTGCAAGTTGGCTTTCTTGGCGGGCTTCGTTCAGCTCACTATCAAGCATTTGCGAGGATTCTTTTAGCTTTTGCTGTAGCTCGCCAACTAAACTCGATACGCGATTTTCAGTAAAGGAAATCGAGGTGTAAGTTTGCATCGCAACAAGAATAAACACAGCAAGAATGACTTGCAGTAATAATGACTGCTTGATTTTTGTTAGCATAATTGATCATTCCATTATGGCTATAAGGTCAGGGGGCATAGAATACCTTTATTCCCTTGGCAAATTAATCGCAAATACTGATATAAAAGTAAATTATTCAGAGTATTTAGCTAATCTTTACATCACTGATTTGGTTTATCTTAAAGATAGCTAAACTTAGCCATAATTAAAGCCACAAAGCTTAACTTGTGATTGGATACGGTTTTGATCTTTGTTGATTTATGACATAGTAATTTTCGCTACCCCGTCCGCCTAATTGAGTGGATATTACTAAATCTTGATATATACAAAACATAAAACCCAATCAATATCACCGTTAAATTGGATCTAGCTCAAACTCACACACAATTCACATTGCACCAATATGGTGACAACATCTATATTGTGGGTATTAAGCAAGACAATGGAACCGATACCAAGCAATCAGGATGATTGCCGGTTTCAATGTAATCAAGGATAGGCTTAATACTGTTATGTTTAACAATGCAAATTCGGCTGTTGTCGGATATTTTGCACCTGCCTGTCCTGTATTTCTGCCATTACCTTGCCTAATAGAGCTACTGCTTGGATTACCTGAGCACGCTTGCAATGGAACCTACCTTTTAAGGTAAATTTATAAGGACATAACATGTTTAAACTAAAACTGCTTACCGTAATGGTTGGTTGTGGTATTGCCGCAAACAGTTTTGCAATGAACCCACAGCCCGATCCACTGAACCCGACTGGCTACATTGTTTCTAAAGCTGAAATCCAAGCAGCAGAAGACGCGAAAACCCAAAACCCTATGTATGACGTTTGGGCACAAGCACTGCGCACCCGCTCAAATGCTATCGTTGAAGCGATTGAGCCTGGTTTAGCCACTAACCCAGAAAACGTTAAGCGCGTTGAGCGCGTTTTCCCACAAGCTGAGTGGGATTTCTTAACTGCAATGGCGGCACCTGAGTACACCTATACTCGTTTCCTACGTGCAATTGGTAAATTCCCTGCATTTTGTGGCGAATACACCGATGGCCGTGACTCAGACGCTATCTGTAAAAAATCTATCATCACCGCTTTTGCACATTTCTCTCAAGAAACTGGCGGTCATATCGCTAAAGATAACCTATGGGACAACCCACTAGGTTTAGAAGAATGGCAACAAGCCCTAGTACACGTACGTGAAATGGGCTGGTCTGAAGGCCAAGCTGGTTACACCACAGGTTGTGGTCAAAACGATTGGCAAAACAAACGCTGGCCATGTGCTGCTGGTCAAGGTTACTTCGGCCGTGGTGCGAAACAGCTTTCTTACCACTTTAACTATGGCGCTTTCTCTGAAGTGATGTATGACGGTGATGCCACCGTACTACTTAACAACCCTGGCCTAGTTGCTGATTCTTGGTTGAACTTAGCTTCTGCTATCTGGTTCTTCCTAACGCCACAAGCGCCAAAACCAGCGATGCTTCACGTAATCGATCGTACTTGGGTGCCATCACAACGTGAAATCGATGCCGGTATTGGCTACGGTTTTGGTACCACCATCAACGTTATCAACGGTGGTATCGAATGTGGCGAGCAAAACAAAGACAAAGGTCAGCCAGTTAACCGTATCCGTTACTGGGAAGGCCTATCTGAGCATTACCAAATTCCAATCGAAGCCGACGAGAAAAACACTTGTTACCAACAGCTTCCTTACGGCAGCTTAAACCTAAATGGCGCGACTGACGTGCTTTACACTAACTGGGATGGTAACTGGAAATACTACCCAGATCGCCCTGGTAACTTCTCTTTTGAATGTGAGCTAGTTGGTTTCCAAACAGCTTACTCTGCGCTAGTACCTGGCGACTATGAGAAGTGTGTAACTAACTTCTATGAATCACACCAAAACTGGCCTGAAGTGCGCGTTGTTGACGAGATTATTGTCACGCCAGAGCCAAGCCAACCACCTGTCGGCGGTGTGCCATTCTGGGAAGCGAATAAAGTTTACACTGGCGGTGAAAAAGTGTCATTTGGCGGTAGTATTTACGAAGCCAAGTGGTACACCCAAGGTGATGAGCCAAGCAAAGGTGGCCCATGGAAGCTAGTTCAAGGTCCAGGTGTAGAGCCTACACCAGTGCCAACTGCTGAGCCTACACCAGTACCAACTGCCGAGCCTACGCCAGTACCAACTGCTGAGCCTACACCAGTGCCAACTGCTGAGCCTACACCAGTGCCAACTGCTGAGCCTACGCCAGTACCAACTGCTGAGCCTACGCCAGTACCAACTGCTGAGCCTACGCCAGTACCAACTGCTGAGCCACCAGCAGGTGACTTTATCACTTGGGTTCCAGGCAAAACTAAAGTAAGCAATGGTGACAAGGTAACTTACCTAGGTAAATGTTTTGAAGCCAAAAACAACCCTGGCGTATGGGAGTCTCCAACAGCAACTAACTGGTTCTGGAAAGAAATCTCTTGTGGCGCTGCAACAGCACCAACTGCAGAGCCAACGGTAGCTCCAACAGTTGCGCCAACAGTTGCGCCAACGGCTGAGCCAACTGTCGCTCCGACAGCTGAGCCAACGGTTGCACCAACACAACCACCACAAACTGGTGAAACAACTTGGAATAAAAACACTATCTACAACACTGGCGATACCGTTGTTGTTAATGGTGTAACTTATACCGCACAGTGGTGGACTCGTGGTGAAAACCCAGAAACCACAGGCCAATGGGGCGTTTGGAAAAAGAAATAATCCAATAAAATAACCCTAAAAAGCCCCTTACCAGTCATGGTTTGGGGCTTTTTTTATAAGCAAGCCGGTGCAATATAACCTGGTAAAGCTTCAATCCGTTGTAACCAAGACTGCACTGCGCCAAACGGCGTTAAATCCACACCACCTTGCGGCGCTAATTTAATGTAAGAGTACATAGCAACATCGGCTATGGTTACCTTATCCCCTACCAGCCAATCGGCTTGCTGCAATAAACGTTCTAAATATGACAATAATTGCGCTGTTTTTTGCTGCGCACGCGATTCATCAATGGCAGCGCCAAACATTGTTTTTAACCTTAATGCACCAGGCCCATCTAGCAACAATCCTGCGGTTAAACTCAAAAAGCCCTGTACCTTGGCTTGGGTTAGCGGTGCGGTTGGCAGCCAAGACCGGTTTGGATCATAACGCGTCGCTAAATAAATCAAGATGGCATTTGAATCGGTTATTACATTATCCCCATCTTGTAGCACGGGCACTTGTCCAAGTGGGTTAAGAGCCAAAAATGACGCCGATTTTTGCTCGCCTTTAGCAAGATCGACCACCACCTCATTATAGGGTAACCCTAACAAGGACAGCATTAATGCAACCCGATGGCTGTGCCCAGAAAAGGAATGCTGATGCAAAGTAAAATGACTCATGTTGTTCTCCGACTTAACCTGTTTGATAAGGGCATTATGAAAAACTGGCATTTGCAGATAAACCCCATTAGAGTGGAATCACTGTCAACAAATTATTGACAATACCAGCAATGGAGCACTTTCATGGATACAATAATGGGTGTTAAAACCGTGGTCGCCGTGGTCGAAACGGGCTCTTTTACCGCGGCAGCACAGCGTTTATCTCTGTCTAAAGCACTGGTGAGCAAATACATAGGTCAAGTAGAGTCAGAATTAGGCGTGCGCTTGTTTAATCGCACCACACGCCAGCTGGCTCTCACTCAAGCAGGCCAAGACTATTATCAACAAGCACTGCAACTGCTTAATCAATATCAGCAGCTAACTAACAGCGTCAAACAAAACCAGCGCCAACCAAGAGGTAAGCTTTGCATGACAACCTCGGTTACATTTGGTGATACGGTGTTAGCACCATTACTTTGCCAATTCAATCAGCAATACCCAGACGTAACGCTGCAACTCATTTTGACCGACAATAAAGTTGACCTCGTCGCCAAAGGGATAGATCTGGCCATTCGCATTGGTCACTTAAGTGACTCAAGCTTGATAGCCAAAAAAATTCATCAACTCCCGTTAATCCTTTGCGCTTCACCGCACTACCTGAGCCAAGCTCCTGAAATCACGAATGTCAGTGATCTTACAAAACATAATTGCTTGGTCGATAGCAACCACCATAACGGACATCAGTGGCAGTTCATGGATAAACAGAGTGAAAAGCATCAAATCAATGTAATGGGTAACATGGCTATCAATAGCCCGCGCTCACTATGTCGATTGGCGTTAGATGGGATGGGAGTTGCATTGTTACCAGCCTTTCTAGCTAAGGCGTATCTAAATACAGGGGAGTTGGTTAAGCTATTAGACGACTATCAGCCTCCTCAATTTGGGCTATATGCGCTATACCCACACCGCCAATATTTACCCGAAACGGTGCAGTGTATGATTGAGTTTTTGCAGCAACAATTGGCGAGTTCCGCCAGCCCCTTAGCCCTGTAGCCTTGAAATCAGGATAAAAGCACTGATTAGCTACGCATTAATTCTAATAGCTGAGTGTTAAGTTGCACCAAAGCCAAGTTGAGTTGATCGCGTTGTTTCTCAACCATTTCACCCTTTTGTAACTCCAGTTTCTGCAAGGCTTCTTTTACTTTTTTTATTTCATCTTTAGTGGCTTGGATCTGCTCTTGCTTAACCTCTTCGTTCGTCTTCGAGCCTTTACTTAACTCTTGTTGGCGCTGACTTAACAACTGCTGTTTTAGCTTAGCCGTCCCGTCTTCTTTGTCTTCTTGCTCTTGCTGTAGCTTTTGTAACGCTTGAGGAGATAAGGTGACTGAATCTTTAGCCTCATTAGTAGGTGCACTACTCGCGCCATTATCTTGGTAACGAGACACGCTACGCGCTACCGTATTCGAGCTAGCTAACATGCCGGTTTGCTTGTTTTGTTGCTTAGCCGACAAATCAGATTGTTTAGAATGCTCTAGATAAGTATCTGGAGCCGAAGCCCTTGGTGTAATATTCATGTTATTGTTATACCGTTTAATAGCGCCTTGATATTGCCGTTATCGGCTGACAGGACGAAATCTTTAACCCGTATTATGGAGCATGGAATGGATTTATCCACTAAAACTGAACTCGAAGCCGCGGCATTTCGTCGCCTCTTAAGCCACCTTGACGAGCATAAAGAAGTTCAAAATATTGATCTAATGATCACCGCTGACTTTTGCCGAAACTGTTTAAGCAAATGGCTGGCTGCCGAGGCAAAAGCGCGCAATGTGGCGCTCAGCGATGACGAGGCAAGAGAATGGGTTTACAAGATGCCTTATTCGCAATGGAAAGAGCAACATCAATTACCTGCAACCGATGAGCAAATGGCGGCATTTAACGCTAAGAAAAAGTAGTCCATACCCGCAGGCCTTTTGCATTCCCAAAAGGCCCCTTCTCCATATTTCCCGAACACAACTTGCTGTCTTATACACTTAATTCGCCTGAACTTTAGAATTTTTAAGTATTTTTTTCACGTATTAGAAAATTAATACTTGAATCGCCCCTAGCTTATTAATATTTTGTAAACTTAATATAAAAAGATTTATTAATACTACTTGGTAATACTATTAGAGGATGTGAAATGGAACTTTCAAAAAAGATGGCGGCTGAATTTATTGGCACATTTTGGCTTGTGTTAGGGGGTTGTGGTAGTGCTGTATTGGCCGCCGCCTTTCCTGATGTTGGCATTGGTCTGTTAGGTGTGTCGTTGGCCTTTGGTTTAACCGTGTTAACCATGGCGTTTGCTATCGGCCATGTGTCTGGCTGTCATTTAAACCCAGCCGTTTCCTTTGGTCTTTGGGCGGGTGGTCGTTTTTCTGCTAAAGAGCTTGGCCCTTATATCCTAGCCCAAGTGGCAGGCGCGATTGCAGGTGCTGCTGTTTTATATGTCATTGCAAGTGGTCAAGCTGGTTTCGACCTCAGCGCTGGATTTGCTTCAAACGGCTATGGTGAACATTCACCTGGCGGTTATACCCTAACCGCTGCGCTTGTGACCGAAATCGTGATGACCTTTGGTTTCTTAATTGTGATCCTAGGCGCAACTCATAAGCTAGCGCCAGCAGGTTTTGCTGGTATTCCAATCGGTCTAGCTTTAACGCTGATCCATTTAGTGAGTATTCCGGTGACCAATACGTCAGTAAACCCAGCGCGTAGCACGGGTCCTGCACTGTTTGTTGGCGATTGGGCTTTATCTCAGCTATGGCTATTTTGGCTAGCGCCTATTGTGGGAGCCATTTTAGCGGGCGTGGTTTACCGCTGGTTAGCGCCAAACAATGACTAAGAAAACATAATCAAAATCTCGCTGCCAAATTGGTAGCGAGATTCAAATAGTTATAACCGAAAGGGTTAACTTAAAATCAAGGCAGGTTTATTTTTTCGGGCGGTAATGCTCACAAATACCATGTAAGAAGTTACGCAGTAGTTGATCACCGCAAGGCTTATAATTACGTGAGTTAAATTTACGAAACAGTGCACTCATCTCTGGGCGTGATAAGCCAAACCCCGCCTTATCCATGATCTCGAGTAAATCATCTTCTTTTAGTTCCAGCGCAATACGGATTTTTTTCAAAATCAGGTTATTGTTCATTCGCGCTGCCGGAGGTGGGGTAGCGCCTTCACGTGGACCACGGCGATGAATAATCAAGCCATCCAAAAATTTCTCTAGTACGGCATCGGTACACTCAACATAGCCTGCTTCATCTTCCTTTTTTAACAAACAGCTAATCGAAAAAGGTTTGATTTTATGGCCTGCTAGCGCAAAAATCTGCTGCATATCGGCTTCTTTAAGATTGAGGGCGTAACGTAAGCGACGTAATACTAGATTGTGGATCATAAAACACTCCGTAAATTAAGGCGGCTAAACTACCATAAGCCTCGATTTTTATCGAGTAGAATTGCTTTATCGCCAAGATACTTCAGGATTCAAAATTGTCGCTACAGCCCATTCGCTTTTCTGGCTCGGTTACCACCTTAAGCAATCACATACGAGGCCATCACTTACGCCTATTTTTGGTCATATATCACCGGCATTTCATATTTCCAGCGTTGCCATAACGAGCTTGATATGAGCAATGACACCATAAAATGCGCCACGTTGATTCGACTGGTCTGCTGGGGCTTAAATAGGGCGTCATATTGAGGTGAAGCATAGCTAAGATAGCCTGTAGTGGATTCACGCTGGATCAAGCTATCAGGCCTAACCGCAACCCATTCGATGGATGCAGCAGTTTGTTTATCCAAACCTTGTAAATAATTGACGGCTTGTTCGTTATCCTTATGAGGCGGCAGCATAAATCTTAATACGCTAATCACTGCCCGATGTAGCAACGAAACTCGCTCCTGCTGTTGTAAATTTTGCACGCCACTGCTGCTCATCAAAATTAATTTTATTGGCTCAATGGGTTGCAGCGAAGCTATCGCCGTACACAACCGCTTAATCACTGCGCTCACTAAATCTCTTGGTCGTCCATATATCCCAGCCCAAGTTAAGTTGTGCCCTAAACAAGAAATAACGGCTTCACAATCACAAACATGTTGGGCCAACTGCTCTGGGGATAATTCATATACTTGGGCAACGATAATACTTACGCTCGTGTGATCCAGTAATGTTTGATCTAAGCGCGCCTTACTGCGCACGATCAAACGTATTTGAAACCCCTGCTGTAATAACTGCTGGGCGACCAAAGCGCCTGTTTTCCCTGTTGCTCCTAATAGTAATACCGTCATGAATTATCTCCTTTGAATAAAGGCCCCTATTCTATTCATACATAAATGTGATATTAATTAGCCATAAATGCATTAGGGTATACATATTTGTATGAAATGGGATTCAATCAACTTTGACTGGAATCGAACCCGCGCCTTTTTGCTCACCGCAGAAGAAGGTAGTTTATCCGCGGCGGCAAAAGCGTTGGGCGTCTCTCAGCCTACTTTAAGCCGACAAGTTGCAGCCTTAGAGCAAGAGCTAGGCGTGCTGTTATTTCATCGTTCAGGGCATGCCTTAACGTTAACCGATCACGGCATAGCGTTACTCAATGTGGTTCGAGAGATGGGTGACGCCGCCAGCAGATTTGCGATGGTGGCTCAAGGGCACGCAGGTTCCTTAAGCGGCAACGTGGTCATTTCTGCGTGTGAGCTTGACGCCTTGTTCCGATTACCTAAAGTGCTCGCCAAGCTAAGACAAGCCGAGCCGTTGATTTCAATTGAAGTGATTGTAACCAACCAAGTCAGCGATTTAAAACGCCGCGAAGCTGACATAGCCATACGTAATTTCAAACCAACACAAAACAACCTCATCATCAGAAAGTTAGGCGAGGAAACCATTCATCTATACGCAACGCCTGAATATTTATCGGCCATGCCGAAAACGCCAAAGGCATCGCAACTACAAATAATTGGCTTTAGTGACAGTGAGTCGATGCTGGCCCAGCTCAATCAACAAGGTTGGCCTGTTACTCAAGCAAACATGATGCTCTGCACCGATAACCAATCACTGCAAATGCAACTTTGCTACCAGCATTTAGGTTTGATCTACTTAACCCAAGAGGCGGGAGATAGCGATCCCAAATTGCAACGCGCTTTTGCTGGACAATTGCCCCCACTGAACCTACCCATCTGGCTTGTCTGTCATCAAGAGCTTAGAACTAACTTGCGTATAAAACGTGTGTTTGATTTTCTTGCTGCAGAGTTATGCCAGCACCAACGCTCGTAACCCTTTAGCCCAATCAGGGCAAACATATACTGATTTTCAACGTAGAACGACTATGTCTCAAATCAGCGCCGCGCCTAACGACCTACGGCCAAGGCCTACAAACTCTCGCTGAACAAGCATCTTGAAGTAACTTGGGTATATAACCTGCAAAGATAAATGTTCTTTGTACAATAAGCGGTGTTTCATATCAGAATATGTCACTTAATTGGTGGAAGCTGAGCTTACCCAGCGAAAGACATCGATTCCCTGAGCAAGCTCAGGTTCCACAAAAACACCTATCAACAAGCTCAACATCCAAGTTGCCTTAAATTAATCAAAGCTCCCCATTGCTCGGTCTCTGATTGATATAAATACTTGTTAAATGCAAACGAAACGCAGCCTAAGGTGAATCTTTCATGTGCCTCGCTGGTCCAATAAAACATCTTAGTGCCTGAGCATGTGGGTAGCTTGGTTTCGGCTAATTCGGTTAATGACTCAGGATAGTGGCCGTGATTTTGATAATACTGATCCAATTTAGCAATGACGGGGGCGGCACTCATGCGCGCAGCATAATGGACATAGTATAATCCCATCGGGCCGGCGAAGGTAATAAGTGTAAAACTGACTAAACGCACAGCTGAAAATGCCTGTTTTTTTAACCCAGCGGCAACTTGCTCTATGGTTTTGGCTAAGCCAAGCGGAATAGCAAACATACTCACAGTAAAGGCCATGTGACCGGATGAGGCACAAAAGGCGAGCAGAAACATCGCGAAAAACAAGATTAATACCGTTTTATACTGAGGCCGCATGCCTACTCCTTTTACTCATATTATTCATGATGTTACAAGGTACAATAAAAGCAAACTAAACCTTGTGGGCAGCATTAAATAGTAAACAGACAAAAACATCAAACTATTATCAAGAACAATCCCAAGCGAGTTCAAACAAAGACGGTTTTAACCCGAAGTTTACCTTCACCATACAAACGATTGTGATATTCTAGCGCCCTGTGTTTAGCGCAATTTAACGGAAAACCTATGTCGCCAATTGAAACCAACTCCGCTCTTACTTTTATCACGGGTAAAGACGCTGCTTTAGAAGATTCCATCGAAAGCATGCAAGCAAAATTAAAAAGCTTTGGCTTTGATATTGAAGAAGCCTCATGGCTTAACCCTGTGCCTAACGTTTGGTCGGTGCACATTCGTGACAAAGATTGCCCTTTGTGTTTTACCAATGGTAAAGGCGCAAGTAAAAAAGCGGCCTTAGCCAGTGCGCTGGGTGAGTTTTTTGAGCGCTTAAGCTGTAACTATTTTTGGGCTGACTTTTACCTTGGCAAACAAGTCGCTAAAGGCGAGTTTGTGCATTACCCCAATGAAAAGTGGTTTCCTCTTACCGAGGACAACACACTGCCAGCAGGCATATTAGATGATTACCTGCTGGATCATTACGATCCTCAAGGTGAACTGACCGCCAAACATCTAGTGGACTTTAACTCAGGTAACAGTAAGCGTGGCATTTGTGCCCTGCCGTTTACCCGCCAAGACAACCAAGAAACGGTGTACATTCCGATGAATATCGTCGGCAACCTTTACGTCAGTAATGGTATGTCTGCCGGTAACACTAAAACCGAAGCGCGAGTGCAGGCACTTTCTGAACTGTCTGAACGCAGCGTAAAAAATAAAATCATTGCCGATGGCATCAGCTTACCTGAGATCCCTGCTAAGGTTATCGCCCAATACCCAAGCATCAAGGCATCGATTGACAAATTAGAAGCCGAAGGTTTCCCTATTTACAGTTACGACGCTTCGTTAGGTGGTAAATATCCGGTTATCTGTGTGGTGCTACTCAACCCAAATAACGGCACCTGTTTTGCCTCTTTTGGTGCTCACCCTAAATTTGAAGTGGCGTTTGAGCGCACCGTAACCGAGCTGCTACAAGGCCGTAGCTTAAAAGACTTAGACGTATTTTACCCGCCAACCTTTGATAACGAAGAAGTGGCGGATCACCACAACTTAGAAACCCACTTTATTGACAGCGCGGGTTTGATTTCTTGGGATCTGTTTAAGAAAAAAGCCGATTTTGAGTTTGTGCACTGGAACAGTGAAGGCAGCTCGCCCGAGGAATTTGCCGCTTTGATCGCAGCCTTTGATGAATTAGAGCAGCCTGTTTATATCGCCGATTATGAGCATCTAAATGTGTACTCTTGTCGCGTGTTAGCACCCGGCCTATCGGAAATTTATCCGGTCGAAGAGTTAGTATGGCGCAATAACTCAGCGGGTATCAAGCTGCGTAAACTCATGTTTAAACTTGCTAAAGATTGGTCTAATCAAAAGCAAGCCGCCAAGGTGCTCGCTTATTTAGATGAACAAGATTACAGCGAGCAAGAGCGTATTTTTGAGCTAATTGGCCTTGCCTTCCCCGCTGGTAACCCATGGAAAACCTTACGTGTAGGTGAATTAAGAGCCTTGCTACTGGTGACCTTAGGTGAATTTGATGAAGCGCAAGAATGGGCACAATGGACCGCCGATTACGGTCAATCGACATTAAGCCCTGAACGTCAACGCTTCTATGATTGCTTAAATCAAGCGTTGCAACTTGAGCTCGACGAAGATCGTAAACGTAAACAATACCTAGGCGTATTCCAGCGTATGTATGGTGAGCAGTTAGTTGAGCAAGTGTTTGGCTTAATCGATCAAACTCATACGGATAACGGCTTAAGTGAAATCAGCGATAAGCTAATCAATCAACCTTTGCATCATAAGCTGATGGCGGCGTATGAAAAACTGCAACGCGCGAAAGCCAAACACGCGAAAAAATCCCACAAGCTGTAATTAAGTTTCGGTCAATAACAACAAAAGTGGCTTCAATGGCTACTTTTGTTGTTTCGGCCATGAGTCCTACTTTCCCTCATCAACCCATATAAACACTGGTTAGACAGCTAAATTTAAGTAAACAAACAGCTCGCGATGATAAAATTTCACCAACCCATCAAAATCACAAAATGTAGTAAAATTACAAAAACAAACCCAATATAGCTGATCACGATCAATTTTTGGCGCTTTCTCGTCTGTTATATTTTGTTTTAGAGAAAATGAAACGCGCAGGTGAGGAGGAGAACAGTGATGTTATTTAAGCAAACAATGCTGGATCTCGAGGTTGCTTTTTTACCCCGTGTATTACCTAACCGAATCGTTTCACCTCGCTCTTTTCCCATCCTAAATATTTATCTATTTCTTAAGAAGAATCAGTCTATTAATCTGTTGGTAAAGTACTTTGTTTATGCCCTTTGGCCGTTAGCTAAGCTGTTAGGGTTTCCCCCTACTTTAGCGACAGTTAAGTAACGGAAACTAGTACTGGTAAATACAGCTTAGGTCGATTAGTCTAGATATAAATAATAGGTGGTTAAAAAATAACAACAAAATAATTAATACTTACAACCATGGGTAAGTTAATTAGCTGATTATTTTGACGAAGTAGCAAACATGGTAAGAATCAAGGTTGATGAGAAATGACTTTTTTCTCATCGAAGAATAATGAGTAACATACAGTAGGAATACCGTTATGGCAGATCTAAAAGAGCAATTTACCCAAGCTTGGGCTGGCTTCACCGCTGGTGACTGGCAAACCGAGGTAAATGTGCGTGACTTTATCCAAAAGAACTACACTCCTTATGAAGGCGATGACTCTTTCTTAGCTGGTGCGACACCAGCAACCGACGCCCTATGGGAAAAGGTAATGGAAGGCATCAAGCAAGAAAACAGAACCCACGCACCGGTTGATTTCGATACCTCTGTTATTTCTACTATCACCTCACATGATGCTGGTTATGTAAACAAAGATCTTGAAACTATCGTTGGTCTACAAACTGAAGCGCCACTTAAGCGTGCTATCATTCCTAACGGTGGTATTCGCATGGTTGAAGGTGGTATTGCCGCTTACGATCGCGAACTTGACCCAGAAGTTAAGAAAATCTACACAGAATACCGTAAGACTCACAACCAAGGCGTATTTGACGTTTACACTGGCGACATCATGAAATGTCGTAAGTCTGGCGTACTAACAGGTCTGCCTGATGCATATGGTCGTGGTCGTATTATCGGTGACTACCGCCGCGTAGCACTATACGGTATCGACTTCCTAATGGCGGACAAAGCTAAGCAACACAAATCACTAGAAGCTGAGCTAGTAGCGGGTACTAAACTAGAAGATACCATCAAGCTACGTGAAGAAATCTTCGAGCAATACCGTGCCCTAGGCCAAATGAAAGAAATGGCGGCAAAATACGGCTTTGACATTTCTAACCCAGCAACAACAGCACAAGAAGCTATCCAGTGGACTTACTTCGGTTACCTAGCTGCGGTTAAATCACAAAACGGTGCTGCAATGTCTTTCGGTCGTACTGCGACTTTCCTAGACGTGTACATCGAACGTGACCTACAAGCAGGCAAAATCACCGAAGACCAAGCGCAAGAGCTAATCGACCACCTAGTAATGAAACTACGTATGGTTCGTTTCCTACGTACGCCTGAATACGATACGCTATTCTCTGGTGACCCAATCTGGGCAACTGAGTCTATCGGTGGTATGGGTACAGATGGTCGTACTTTGGTTACTAAGAACTCATTCCGTTTCTTAAACACCCAGTACACCATGGGTCCATCGCCTGAGCCAAACATCACGGTACTTTGGTCTGAGAATCTACCAAGCAACTTTAAACAGTACTGTGCTAAGGTTTCTATCGATACCTCATCTATCCAGTACGAAAACGACGATCTAATGCGTAACGATTTCGACAACGATGACTACGCTATCGCATGTTGTGTATCGCCAATGATCGTGGGCAAACAAATGCAGTTCTTCGGCGCTCGTGCCAACCTAGCTAAAACGCTACTTTACGCCATCAACGGCGGTGTAGACGAGAAGCTAAAACTGCAAGTAGGTCCTAAGACTATCCCTGCAATCACTTCTGAAGTATTAAACTACGAAGAAGTGTACGCTAACCTAGACCACTTTATGGACTGGCTAGCAGAGCAATACGTCACTGCACTTAACTGTATTCACTACATGCACGACAAGTACAGCTACGAAGCAGCCCTAATGGCACTGCACGATCGCGACGTATCTCGCACTATGGCATGTGGTATCGCAGGTCTATCTATCGCAGCTGACTCACTTGCGGCCATTAAGTACGCTAAAGTGAAGCCAATTCGTGACGAAGACGGCATCGCAGTTGACTTTGAAATCGAAGGCGATTATCCGAAATTTGGTAACAACGACCCACGCGTTGATGACATTGCATGTGAGCTTGTTGAAAGCTTCATGAAGAAAATCAAAGCACGTCCAATGTACCGTAACGCTCGCGCTACCCAATCTATCCTAACTATCACTTCAAACGTGGTATACGGTAAGAAAACAGGTAACACACCTGACGGTCGCCGCGCAGGTACCCCATTTGCACCGGGTGCAAACCCAATGCACGGTCGTGACGAAAAAGGTGCGGTTGCATCATTAACATCGGTATCTAAACTGCCGTTTGCTTACGCACAAGATGGTATCTCTTACACCTTCTCTATCGTGCCAAACGCACTAGGTAAAGATGATAACTCACAGCGCGCTAACCTAGCAGGTCTAATGGACGGCTACTTCAAGCACACCCCTGATGTAGAAGGCGGTCAACACTTGAACGTAAACGTAATGAACCGTGAAATGCTACTAGATGCAATGGAAAACCCAGACAAGTACCCACAACTGACTATCCGTGTATCAGGTTACGCTGTACGTTTTAACTCGCTAACCAAAGAGCAACAAAACGACGTTATCACGCGTACCTTTACTAACTCGCTATAATAGCTCGCTGTAACAGCTTGCATTAACTAGCGTTAGTCAACGTATCAAGCCACCTTAACTAAGGTGGCTTTTTTGTTCTTACCTTCGAAAATACCGCATTAACCCACTATAAACTCCGAGCTAACTTGGCTAGGCTTTTCATTCGCTTTGCTCCATTATGTATAAACCTCTCAACCCTAGGGACAACATATGAAAAGCTTACTGAATTCCTTAATAAAAGCCGGTAGCGACTACCTTGAGAGCGACTCTGGCAATAAAAATAAAGGCAAGCATATCGCTCAGGGTGCAGCATTAGGTGGTCTGGCGACAATGCTGCTGGGCAACAAAAAAATCAAGAAGATGAGCAAAAAACTAGGTAAAAACGCCCTCACCCTCGGCGGTACTGCCGCCATAGGTGGCGCCGCCTATTATGCTTGGAGCAAATGGAAGGAAAGCCAAGGCAGTGGTCAAAGTGCCAGCGTGAGCCTTAGCGAAGAACAAAAAGCCCCCGTTCTACTACAAGCCATGATCTTTGCGGCTAAATCCGACGGTCATATTGATGAGCAGGAAAGAGCCAATATCGACAATGCACTTTCAGCCATGGCGCTGGATGTCGACACAGATGCAGCTATCCGTCGCTGGCTAAATGCCCCACTGGATGCAAACGCGCTGGCCGCACAGGTAAACGATTTGGAATTTGCCAGCGAAGTGTATATGGCCTCTCTGCTGGCGATAGAAGTAGACCATTTTATGGAGCGAGCCTACCTAGATGAACTGGCTAAAGCCCTAAAACTGCCAGAGGAGCTTAAGTTTAATCTGGAGCAAGAAATCGAACGGGCTGAATAATGATGAGAACAGGCTTGACCGTTTTCGGTTTGTCACAGCTATATTTTGTCTGTTGCTTTTTAGATTTCACTCGCGGCGAACATAATACTGGGTGTCGGCTGTGCGGCACCGATTTTTATTGTCTGGCTAATAACGAAGTGATTATTTAGGCAGAGATCACCTTAACTAACTCGATATCATTCAGAATAACATCATTGGCTCGCTCCTTATTGCTTTCACCAGTAGGGGAAAAACCTTGCTTTGTATAGAAATTCAAAGCACGTACATTGCTATCAAGAGCCCATAGCGATACTTTCTGAGCGTTCAAAGTGCGAAGTATACTTTCGCATTTATCATAGAGCAGTTGACCGATACCAACCCCTATTTTATTAGGATCAATGTAAATTGAACTCAGATCATATATATCAGTGCCTTTCAAAGTTTTTGGCTGCCCAAAACACAAGAATCCAGATACCCCTTCATCACCCTCAGCAACTAAAACTACCGCTAGGTCTCGCTCTATGATGTTCGACCATAGTTTTTGGCGTTTTTCCAATGTATAACTTTCGATATAACTGCGAGGCATTAAACCTTTGTACGCATATGCCCACGCAATAACGTGTATAT
>NZ_JBKFDK010000034.1:0-39306 GCF_046452435.1 Motilimonas thetidivivens | reverse complement strand
GGTCACATTTGATAAAACTTAAACATTAACGAACAAAAACCAACCAAACCGAGCAAAAACCGTCCATTCCCTCTTCGATTTTTTGTCTTAGAGGGAATGAAAACGACCTATTTATTGAGAAAAGCTAAAGTGATCGCCATCCAAATCAACCTTAATTGGCGAACCGGGTAATAATTTACCCGACAAAATCGCCTGTGCTAGCGGATTTTCTAGCTCTTGCTGTATTGCTCTTTTTAGTGGTCTTGCACCGTATACCGAATCAAACCCAGCTTCTGCGATATGCGATAATGCAGCATCACTTACATCAAGCAGATAATTCTTATCATGTAATCGAGCCTGCAGTCTTTGCAGTTGGATTTTCGCGATATCTTTAATATGTTCACCAAACAATGGATGGAACACCACGGTTTCATCAACACGGTTAAGGAATTCCGGTCTAAAGCTTTGCGTCAACACACCCAATACTCGCTCTTTCATTTCGGCATAGGTTGCATGTTGGAAATGCTCTTGGATCACATCCGAGCCTAAATTAGAGGTCATAATGATGACTGTATTTCTAAAATCAACCGTGCGACCTTGACCATCGGTTAAGCGGCCATCATCTAATACCTGTAGCAATATATTAAATACATCAGGATGCGCTTTTTCGACCTCGTCTAACAGAATGACCGAATATGGCTTACGTCGAACGGCTTCCGTCAAATAGCCACCTTCTTCATAACCAACATACCCCGGAGGGGCGCCCACTAGACGTGCAACCGAGTGCTTCTCCATAAACTCCGACATGTCGATACGCACCATGTTGTCTTCACTGTCGAACATAAAGTTCGCTAGCGCTTTACAGAGTTCGGTTTTACCTACCCCTGTTGGCCCTAAGAATAAGAAAGAGCCAATTGGCTTGTTAGGATCCGCTAAGCCTGCTCGACTGCGGCGAATAGCATTCGAGACAGCTTCGACTGCTTCATTTTGACCTATGACTCTGGTGTGCAGCTGTTGCTCCATCTTGAGCAGTTTTTCTCTTTCTCCTTCCAGCATTTTGCTTACAGGAATACCTGTCCAGCGCGATAACACGTCAGCAATTTCATTTTCACTGACACGATGACGCAACAAGGTCATGTCTTGCATTTCCGCTTGTGAAGCAAGATCCAACTGCTTTTCTAGTTCCGGAATTCGGCCATATTGCAACTCTGACATGCGGCTCAAATCACTGGCACGACGTGCAAACTCAAGATCAAGACGCGCTTGCTCAAGTTCAGACTTAATATGCTGGGTGCCTGATAGCGCCGCTTTTTCTGCCTTCCACACCTCATCAAGCTCTTTGAACTCTTGCTCTTTTTGCTTTAACTCATCAGTTAATAACTCTAAGCGCTTTTTACTAGCGTCATCATCTTCCTTCGCTAGAGCTTGTTGCTCCAGTTTAAGTTGAATGATCTTACGCTCCAATTTTTCTAATGGCTCGGGTTTAGAATCAATTTGTAAACGGATGCTAGATGCGGCCTCATCTATTAAATCGATCGCTTTATCCGGAAGCTGGCGATCTGAAATATATCGATGTGATAACTGTGCCGCCGCAACAATGGCCGGATCAGTTATCTCAACCTTATGATGTAATTCATAGCGCTCTTTTAAACCACGCAAGATAGCAACCGTGTCTTCAACACTGGGCTCTTCAACAAGCACCTTTTGGAAGCGACGCTCTAATGCGGCATCTTTTTCAATATATTTACGGTATTCATCTAACGTCGTCGCCCCAACACAATGTAGCTCTCCGCGAGCAAGCGCAGGCTTAAGCATGTTACCCGCATCCATCGCGCCATCAGTTTTGCCTGCGCCGACCATGGTATGCAACTCGTCGATAAAGAGGATCACTTGGCCTTCTTCTTTCGCCAATTCATTCAAAACCGCTTTTAAACGTTCCTCAAATTCACCGCGATATTTTGCTCCTGCCACCAACGCGCCCATATCAAGCGAAAGCACACGTTTATGTTTTAAGCCTTCTGGCACTTCACCATCGATAATACGCTGAGCGAGACCTTCGGCAATCGCGGTTTTACCCACACCGGGAGCACCAATCAGCACTGGGTTATTCTTAGTGCGACGTTGCAGCACTTGAATGGTTCGACGGATCTCGTCATCACGGCCAATAACTGGGTCTAATTTGCCCTGTTCGGCACGCTCAGTGAGATCTATGGTGAATTTCTCAAGGGCTTGGCGCTGATCTTCAGCATTTTGGTCATCTACTTTTTGACCGCCACGTACCTTCTCGATAGCGGCTTCGATATTTTTCTGGTTCGCCCCTGCTTTACGTAAGATTTCGCCTAAGGCGCTTTTATCTTCACACGCCGCCAAGATGAATAGCTCAGATGAGATATATTTATCTTTGCGTTTCTGCGCCAACTTGTCACAGTAGTTAAGCAGTACGCCTAGGTTGTTGGCTAATTGAACATCACCGCCTATGCCTTCTACTTTGGGCAACTTATCTAGCGCTTGTGACAACTGGGAGCGCAACGCACTAACATCGATTCCGGCTTCGGTTAATAGTGGGCGTATCGAACCTGCATCCTGATTCAGCAGTGCCGTCATTAAATGCACAGGTTCAATAAATTGGTGGTCACGGCCCAAAGCAAGGGATTGGGCATCGGAAATGGCAAGCTGGAACTTGCTGGTTAATCTGTCTAATCGCATACGTCAATCCTAAATTTCATCATTATCTGATTATATAGATAGGTGCAGTGGCGACAGTTTCAAGTTTTTATTTTGCTAAATATATCAAACTGGCCATACGCCCTGTTACGCCATCACGGCGATAAGAATAGAAGCTCTCTGATTCATGGTATGTACAATGCTCACCGCCAAAGACTTGTTCAACACCTTGTTTAGCGAGGGTCAATCGCGCGAGAAGGTAAAGATCAGCCAACCACTTGCCTGCTTTATCAGCCACAAACGCTTGTTCGAATCTTGGGTCTTGCTTGATAAATTGCTCACGCACTTCAGCGCCGACTTGAAACGCCTGTGGCCCGATAGCAGGACCAAGCCATACCAAAATTTGTTCCGGCTCCGCAGGCGCTGCTTGCACCGCTTGCTGCAAGATACCATCACAAAGGCCGCGCCATCCTGCATGCACCGCCGCAACAAAGGTGCCTTGCTGATCGGTAAGTAGCACGGGTAAACAATCTGCTGTCATGACCACACAAGGATAGTGTGGCAGATCGGTCCAACAGCCATCAGCAACGCTTGGTTTAGCTGCATCTAGTCGATGACTCGAATCATATTTTATAACATCAACGCCATGCACCTGCTCTAGCCAAAGTGGCTGGCGAATTAAACCTAACCCATCGGATAGCAAGGCTCGGTTAGCCATCACATGCTCTGGCCGATCCGAGACATGCAGTCCAAAGTTCAAACTGCTAAATGGACCAACACTCACGCCACCTTTTCTGGTGGTGCTAAATGCAACCACATGGGCAGGTGCCGGCCAGTTAGGTTTAATTAGATGCATAAGATTAATAGTCTTCTATTGGGTTATCTTTAGTGTCTTGTCGAAGAATTTCGGTCAATTCCACCATATCTTGTGGAATAGGGGCATGCCATTGCATCCGCTCACCCGTAATTGGATGCTCTAATTCAAGCATCGCAGCATGTAAGGCTTGGCGCTTAAAGCCACGTAATATAGCAACTAGCTCAGGTCCTGCATTTTTCGGCAAGCGAGCACGGCCACCATAAAGCTGGTCACCTATCAGTGGATGACCCAAATGCGACATATGGACGCGGATCTGGTGAGTACGACCCGATTCAAGTCGCAACCTTAAGCGTGTATGAGCACGGAATTTCTCGGCTACACGATAATGTGTCACCGCTGGCTTACCTGTTTCGCGAACCGCCATTTGGGTGCGATGCGTACCATGGCGACCAATTGGCGCATCAACCATGCCACCAGCAGTCAAACGACCAATCGCAATAGCTTCATATTCTCGCGTTATTTCACGCGCTTGCAGGGCCGTGACTAAATGGGTTTGTGCTGGCACTGTCTTAGCCACGACCATCAATCCGGTGGTATCTTTATCTAGTCGGTGTACTATGCCAGCTCTTGGCACCTCAACGATCGCTGGGTAGTGATGCAATAGCGCATTGAGTACGGTGCCGTTTGGATTACCTGCACCAGGATGAACAACGAGATCCGCGGGTTTATTAATAACCAGAATATCGTCATCTTCGTACACTATATTCAACTCAATCGGTTGGGCCTCAAAGCGCACCTCATCTTCTAATAATGCGTTTAGCTTTATCTGTTGGCCCGGTAGCACCTTCTCTCTTGGCTTATTGATCATAGCGCCATCAATCTGCACGCGATCGGCTAAAATCCACTCTTTTATTCTCGAACGGGAATAATCTGGGAATAGTTCAGCCAGTGCTTGATCTAAGCGTTGACCAATTTGGTGAGGTGCGACCTCTGCCTGTAACTCTAATTCTTGACTCATATACTTCTTATCATTAATGGGGCTTAAAAGCCGAATAGCATCACTATATCATTTATTTTAACTTTTCTTTTGTCTCAGCATAACGGATACTTTGAGCTTTTACGAAAACACAAAAAAATAAACTGGAATTATGAAGAAAAGTGTTCGGTTCATTTCGGCGGTCGCATTCACCGCATTATTTACCTTAGGCTGCTCATCCAAGGATGAACAGGAAACGGTGGCAGATAAATCGCCTGTCATCTTATATGAAGATGCCCAACGAGCGCTGCAAGCGGGTAACTATGGCCAAGCCGCAGATGTACTAGAAGCGCTGGATGCGCGCTATCCTTTTGGTCCTCACTCAGAACAAGTCCAACTTGACCTGATTTATGCTTATTACAAAAGTGAAGAAACGGCTCAAGCCATGGCCAATATCGATCGCTTCTTGCGCTTAAGCCCAACTCATAAAGATATTGACTACGTCTATTATATGCGTGGTTTGACCCATATGGCGATGAGTACCACCTTCTTCCACGGTTTATTAAACATCGACCGCTTTGACCGCAATATTAGCCATTACCAAAATGCCTTTATGGACTTTAAGCGCTTGTTGCAGCGCTACCCAGATAGTATTTACGCGGCCGATGCACAAGCTCGTATGATTGGCATTAAAGATAGCTTGGCGCGATACGAAATCGAGGTAGCTAAATGGTACCTGAAACGCGATGCTTATGTCGCGGCTATCAATCGCGGCAAATACGTTTTAACTAATTTCCCTGACACTAAGGCCACCGAAGCTGCCCTTGATGTCATGTTGCAAGGCTACACGGCACTCAATGTCGATGCGCCTAAGGCTCGTACTTTACAAGTGATGAAAGCCAACTTCCCAAATAATAAATGGGTTCGTTAAGTCTCATCGCAACAACCTACTAGCAGCAATTAACTTGCAATAAAAAAAGGCCCCTCAGGGCCTTTTTTATTGGTAAACAAGACGAAATTTAAATCGCTTCTTCGTTTTCTTCACCGGTGCGGATGCGGATAACTCGCACTACGTCAGTCACAAAAATCTTACCATCGCCAATTTTGCCGGTTTGTGCGGTTTGGATAATCGCTTCAATACAGCGGTCAACATCTTCGGTTTGCACCACGATTTCAATTTTCACCTTAGGTAAAAAGTCCACCATGTATTCTGCACCGCGGTAAAGCTCGGTATGGCCTTTTTGACGACCAAAGCCTTTTACCTCAGATACTGTCATCCCTGTAATGCCGATATCGGCTAGTGCTTCACGCACGTCATCCATTTTAAATGGCTTAATAATCGCTTCGATTTTTTTCATGACTCAACCTTTAATTATGTATTGCGCCAAATGGTCAATGTGACCAACGACCTATGGCCAACGACCAAACTGTTATCTCATTGTGATTAAAAATCACTGAATATTCAAGGTACTACTAATGGTAGTTAGCTACCTCAACTCAGGCGGCACCTCAAAAATCACATTTTCTTCAACGCCAGGGTTTTCGATGACGGTCTTGCCACCAAGTTGTTCAACTCGTTCAACCACAGCACGCACTAACACTTCCGGAGCTGATGCACCTGCGGTTACGCCCACTTTCGCCACACCTTCAATCCATTCGGGACGAATATCCGCAGCGCTATCAATCAGGTAAGCTGTAGTACCCGCCTTTTCCGACTTCTCACGTAATCGGTTAGAGTTAGATGAGTTTTTCGAGCCGACGACTAACACTACGTTAGTTTTGTCAGACAAGTCTTTAACCGCATCTTGTCGATTTTGCGTGGCGTAGCAAATGTCTTTCTTACGAGGCCCTTCGATGTTCGGGAAGCGCTCGCGCAGCGCATCAATAACCTCAGAGGTATCATCCACCGATAACGTCGTTTGCGTACAGAACAATAAGTTGTCCGGATCTTTCACCGTTAGCTTTGCCACATCCGCTACCGACTCGACCAAATAAATGCCACCTTCGGCATTGTTATATTGGCCCATGGTGCCTTCAACCTCAGGGTGCCCTTGGTGACCAATCAAAATACATTCATGACCACGGCGGCTTGCGCGTGTCACTTCCATATGTACTTTAGTCACCAATGGACATGTAGCATCAAATACCTTTAACGCGCGACGCTGCGCCTCTTTGCGAACGGCTTGAGATACACCATGAGCACTAAAGATAACAATTGAGTTATCAGGCACTTCATCTAGCTCTTCAACAAATACCGCGCCACGTGCTTTTAGGCCATCAACGACATATTTGTTGTGCACCACTTCGTGACGAACATAGATAGGCGGCTCGAATAACTCTAAAGCGCGCTCTACTATGCTAATTGCGCGATGCACACCCGCACAAAAGCCGCGCGGATTGGCTAATAAAATTTCCACCGTTCGCTCCTAGTCTATGCTGATCACTTCAACGTCAAAGGTAAGGGCTTGGCCTGCCAGCGGATGATTAAAGTCTACCGTCACCGACTCACCGGTTACCTCGCGAATAATGCCAGGCAACTCGGTGCCATCAGGCTGAGTAAAGGCGATTATCGCGCCTACTTCAGCCGGCGCATCACTACTGAATTTACTGCGCTCTACATGATAAATATTATCTGGGTTCGGCATACCAAAGGCATCTTGTGGCTGCAATTCAAAAGATTTATTTTCACCTTCGGTCAAGCCCAATAAACACTTCTCAAAGTTTACCGTTAAGCTGCCATCACCCATACGAAACTTAGCTGGTTTATTGTTCACCTTAGTGCTATCCGCTGCCGAGCCATCGGCCAGTTTGATAGTAAAGTGCATCACCACTTCGCTGTTTGCCGTTATCGCCTTAGACATTGCTCTCTTCCTTTGGATCTGGGCGTTTCACTAATAATGCATCGAGAATAATGATCACCGCACCGATACATATCGCACTATCGGCGATATTGAACGCAGGCCAGCGATAGAAACCCAAATCAAAATCGAGAAAATCAACCACAAAGCCGTGATACAGGCGATCAACTAGGTTGCCAATCGCACCACCTAAAATCAGGGTGTAAGCTGCATTCAACCACTTTTCTTGATACGGCGACTTTTTCAGCCAATATAACAACACACAGCTTACAAATACCGCAATGCTGGTAAAGAACCAACGCTGCCAACCACCAGCGTCATGCAAGAAGCTAAAAGCGGCACCATAATTACGGGCATAGGTAAAATTAAAGAAAGGCAGAACCTGAATGGATTCATACAAATCAAAAGTCAGGTGTACATAAGCCTTAGTGATCATATCAATCGCAAAAACCAGTACCGCCAGCCAAAGCCAGCGGAGTCCTGTTTTTTGCTCAGTCATTGCCGGCGTTGAATTAGGCATATTGACGTTCTTCTCCTTCGCCCGCTACGTTAGTAACACAGCGACCACATAGCTCAGGGTGCTCGGCAACCGCACCCACATCTTCACGGTGGTGCCAACAGCGAGTACATTTAGCGGCTTGCGATGCTTCCACCAATACAGCTAAACCTTCCACGTCCGTTGCCGTTGCTGATTCAGGAGCGGCCTCTACACTGACTCGTGCTTTTGACGTTAGCATCACAAAGCGCAGCTCATCACCGATGAGCGCTAACTTGTCAGCTTGTGTTTGATTTACAAACAAGGTGATATTGGCTTCAAGGCCACCACCAATTTTGCCATCACGACGAGCTTGCTCTAGGGCCTTATTCACTTCACCGCGAATTCGGATCACATCATCCCAATACGCATTATTAAGTGCTTCATCTTGCTCTAAACCAAACAGACCATCAAACCATACGCCGGTGAATACAAACTCACCACGCTCACCCGGCATGCACTTCCAAATCTCATCGGCAGTGAAGCTCATGATTGGCGCCATCAAACGTACCAAAGATTCACAAATCAGGTACATGGCCGTTTGACAACTGCGACGCGCAACACCATCAGATTTCGCCGTGTATTGGCGATCTTTGATGATATCTAGGTAGAAACTACCTAAGTCAATCGAACAGAAATGCATTAATTTTTGCGTGACGGTTAGTAGCTGATAATTATCATATGCATCCACTACCGCATCTTGTAACTCTTTTGCTTTCGCCACAGCCCAGCGATCGAGCGCCACCATTTGCTCAGGGGCAACCATATCCGTTTTAGGATCAAAGCCGTTTAAGTTAGCCAATAAGAAACGGGCGGTATTACGAATACGACGATAGCTGTCGGCACTGCGTTTTAAGATTTCATCAGAAACCGTCATCTCGCCGGTGTAATCCGTCGAAGCAACCCATAAGCGCAAAATATCCGCGCCTAATACGTTCATGACTTCTTGTGGCGATACCACGTTACCGATGGATTTTGACATCTTGCGACCATTAGCATCGACGGTAAAACCATGGGTTAACACTTCTTTATATGGCGCTTCACCGTTCATCGCGGTGCCTGTCATTAGCGATGATTGGAACCAACCACGGTGTTGATCTGAACCTTCTAAATACATATCCGCTTTGTGGCCATTGTATTCAGGACGAGCAGCCACCACAGCGGCATGAGTTGCACCTGAGTCAAACCAGACATCTAAGGTGTCCGGCACCTTACGGTATTGCTCGGCTTCTTCACCTAATAGCTCGGCTGGATCCAGATCCCACCATGCTTGAATACCGGCTTGCTCCACTTTTTGCGCGACTTTCTCGATTAAAGCCGAGGTGTCAGGGTGTAGCTCTTGAGTCTCTTTATGGACGAATAAGGCAATTGGCACACCCCAAGTACGTTGACGAGAGATACACCAGTCCGGGCGACCTTCAACCATTTTTTCAATACGATTTTGACCCCATTCAGGGATCCAACGTACCGACTTAATTTCACCCATCGCCGTGTCACGCAGACCATTTTGATCCATAGAGACAAACCATTGCGGAGTAGCACGGAAGATGATCGGCGTTTTATGACGCCAGCAGTGTGGGTAGCTATGACGGTAAGCGACATAGTGCATTAACGCGCCGGTTTCTTTTAATTTTTCAACAACGCTGTCGTTGGCTTTAAATACATGTTGGCCTGCGAAAAACTCGGTATCAGGCAGATAAACACCGTTATCGCCGACCGGGTTAGCCACTTCTAGGCCGTATTTATTACCCACTACAAAGTCGTCCTGACCATGGCCAGGAGCGGTGTGCACGACACCCGTACCTGAATCAGTTGTAACGTGATCGCCCAAAATAGCCGGTACGCTAAAATCGTAGAATGGGTGATTAAACTGTGCTAACTCAAGGGCTTCCCCCTTAGCAAAACCAAGTTTACGAAACTCAGTGATTTCGTAGCGCGCCAAACAATCCGCCATCAACTCTTCGGCTAAAATTAAGCGCTCTTTACCGGCTGCAGATGTCACTTCAACCAACACGTAGTCTAGGTTGGCAGACAGTGCGACCGCACGGTTAGCAGGTAAGGTCCAAGGAGTTGTAGTCCAGATTAGCACCGACACGCGTCCTTCACCGGCGTCCGCTTCTAAGCTAAAGCGAGATACCACATCCGCTTCATCTTTAGCCGAGAAACGCACATCAATCGCTGGCGAAGTTTTATCTTCGTATTCAACTTCCGCTTCTGCTAGTGCAGAGCCACAATCGGTACACCAATGCACCGGCTTAGAGCCTTTATGCAGATGGCCATTGTCGATGATCTTACCAAGCGCGCGGATGATGTTGGCTTCGGTATCAAAATTCATCGTCAGGTATGGATTATCCCAATCCCCTAATACACCGAGGCGTTTAAAGTCTTTACGTTGACCGTCCACTTGGCGCGCCGCATATTCGCGACACTTCTGGCGAAACTCAGCAGCACTGATTTTTTGACCTGGCTTACCCACTTTTTGTTCAACTTTTAACTCGATCGGTAAACCATGACAGTCCCAACCCGGAATATAAGGCGAATCAAAGTCAGAAAGGGTTTTCGCCTTAATAATAATGTCTTTTAGGATCTTGTTAACTGAGTGACCAATGTGAATATCGCCGTTCGCATACGGAGGGCCATCATGCAGAATAAAGGATTTTTTACCCTTTTTTGCCTCACGGATCTTGCCGTAAAGATCCTTTGCATACCATTCTTTCAACATATTAGGCTCACGATTAGCAAGGTTTGCTTTCATCGGGAACCCTGTTTTAGGAAGATTCAGGGTGTCTTTATAATCGCTCATTTAATCCAAGTTCCATTATCGGGAAGGTCAATTTTTATATCGCCAGCTGGTGAAAATCACGCGCTTGGCCAATATCTAATTCAATTTGTTGTTGCAATGCGGCAAAGTTTTCAAATCTGCGTTCATCGCGTATTTTTTGTTTTAACACGACTTCTAACTGACGACCATAAAGATCGCCGTTAAAGTCGAAAATATGTACTTCAAGCTGCTGTCGCTCGCCATTTAGGGTTGGCCTTGTGCCTATATTAGCAATGCCGTGATAAGTAGCAGAGCCAGCGCCTTTAATGTCGACGGCGTAAACGCCTTTAACCGGCGTAACCAAACGCTTGAGCCAAATGTTCGCGGTTGGCACGCCTATGGTGCGCCCTAGTTTTTGCCCATGAGCCACTCGCCCACTGATACTATAAGGACGCCCTAGCAACTGCTGTGCTTGATGCAATTGCCCCGCCGCCAGTGCATCACGAATTTGCGTGCTGCTGACACGGGTTTCACCGTGTAATAAGCTTTGCGTGGCTATCACATCGAAACCGAAACGCTGGCCAGCCTGGCGCAGCAGTTCAAAGTTACCTTGGCGACGATAGCCAAAATGAAAATCATCGCCCACCACGAGAAATTTAACGCCCAATTTATTAACCAAAATCTGCTCAATAAATTGGTTGGCATCCATCGCCGCAAATTGACGGCTAAATCGTACGCACAAGAGCCTAGCTAACCCCACTTGCTGTAAGCAGCGAAATTTGTCGCGTAGCCTGCTTAAGCGAGCCGGAGAATTCTCACCAAGAAATAACTCCAGCGGTTGTGGCTCAAAGGTCATCACGGTAGCAGGCACAGCAAATTGCTCAGCCTTAACTAAAAGCTGCTGCAATACGGCACGATGGCCAAGATGGACACCATCAAAGTTGCCTATACTCAAAACACAGCCCTGATGCTCAGGTCGGATATTTTGAATACCTCGGATTAACTCCATTACGCTCTACCTGTTACCACAAAACTGACGGATTATATAACAGCCAGTTTGAGTAATCAGCCCCCTCGGGTACGAAGATCGCCAAGACGTAAGCCGAAAACAAAATTAATCGCTAAGTAAATCGACGCGCCGCCCACGATCAAAGCCGTTAAATGAATAATTTGACTCAACTTATCAGCCTGCACCCAAGTCGCTAAATCTGGCGTAAAGTACCAAAGCCCCGTCGCCATCACGGCCGCAGCAATCAATAAGCGGGTTAAAAACCAAAGGCTACCGGGTTGAAAAATAAAGACCCCTTGCAACTTTAAGCCACGCCATAATAAAAACGCATTCAAAGACGCTGATAACGAGGTAGCGATAGCCAAGCCGACATAACCATACGGGATCGCAAAAATAATATTGAACGCCATGTTACTCACCATGGCAATAATCCCGTACTTAACCGGTGTCTTAGTGTCTTGGCGTGCGTAATAACCGGGAGCGAGTACTTTCACTAGCATAAAGCTAAGCAAACCAAAGCCATAAGCCATCAAACTCATTGATGCCATGTCCACATCGCTTTGGCCAAACTTACCACTCATAAACAGTACCGCTAGCATAGGCTTAGCCAATAGAATCAAACCGCACATGGCCGGCACGCCAAGTAAACACACCAAACGAAATCCCCAATCTAAAGTATGGGCAAAATCTTGCTTGGAATCGGTGGCATGTAAGCGCGATAAGCTGGGTAAAATCACCGTTGCGATGGCAATGCCAAACAGCCCTAAAGGAAACTCCAACAAGCGGTCGGAAAAATACAGCCAACTTAATGCACCATTTTGCAGAAAACTGGCAATCACGGTATCCAGTAGCAAATTAATCTGGCTCACGGAAACACCAAACATGGCGGGGATCATTAAGGTGCGAATTTTTACCACCCCGGGATGATGCCAGTGCCATTTGGGTTTCACTAACACCCCGGCTTTTTTTAGAAACGGGATTTGGAATAAAAACTGTACCAAGCCACCGACAAACACACCTAAAGCCATAATGTACTCAGGCTGTTCAACATAAGGAGCAAACACTAAGGCACAACTAATAATGGCGATGTTTAAAAACACGGGGGTAAATGCCGCCACCGCAAATTTTCCCAACGAATTGAGGATCGCACCACTCATGGCAACAAAGGTGATAAACCATAAATAAGGAAAAGTAATTTTGAGCAAGCTTGAAGCCAGCTCGTACTTTTCACCATCGGGTCCGCCCTGCCACCAATCAACAAACCAGCCAAAACCAAACAGCGCAATAATCACAGGTGAAGCGACAACCCCGATCAAGGTGATCACTGTGACTATGGTGCCTAAGGTGCCCGATACCGCAGCAATTAACTTTTGCAACTCGGAAGCGGAATGCTTTTCTTGGTATTCTGAAAAAACCGGCACAAAGGCTTGTGCAAATGCGCCCTCGGCGAATAAGCGACGTAAAAAGTTAGGGATCTTGTTAGCCATCAAAAACACATCGGCCGCCGCGCCTGCCCCTAGAATATTAGCGACCACCATGTCCCTGATTAATCCCAAAATCCGGGAAATCAGCGTCATGGCACTCACAATCGCGCCCGATTTAAGTAGTTTTTTACTCAAGTATTGCCTCTTTTAAACTGTTAGTGCAGCGCGATTGCTGCTAGAATCCGCCGACTAGTTTAACCGTGCTGCGGGTGAGATACCATGCAGTGGTGTTTAAATACACAAAAAGGTTTGACAAAAGACGTAAAAAAGGGCATATTCCACGGCCTTTAAATACACCCGTTTTGACCGATTTTAGGAGTTAGAACTTGGCTAATATCAAGTCTGCTAAGAAACGCGCAATCCAAGCTGAGAAGAACCGCCAGCATAACGCTAGCCGTCGCTCCATGATGCGCACATACATGAAACGCGTTGTTGCTGCTATCGCAGAAGGCAACAAAGAAGCTGCAACAGAAGCATTCAAGAAGGTTCAACCTATCCTTGACCGTTACGCTTCTAAAGGCTTAATCAGCAAAAACAAAGCTGCTCGTCATAAGAGCAAGTACAACGCTCAAATCAAAGCGCTGTAATTTTTTGCTAAACGCTAATAGTTAAAAAACCGACCTAGGTCGGTTTTTTTTTGCCTTTAATTTAAGCAATTAAACTTAATTGTTACGAGCTGGACTTTCTAACCCAGAGAACAGCGCAGAAAAGTCGCTTTCGCATAAACGCTTCACCGCGGGATGCTGGATCATACGCTCAGCAAAAATAACGTAATACTCTTCCGTCACATCGTGGGTTTCCCCTATCAGCTCCACATTGCCGGTCGCCGTGATTTCATCGCTGTAAATACTAGGTGCAACAAAGATCCCCTTGTTGTATTCACCAAATGCCTTCATCAAAGCCGCATCGTCAAACTCACCCAAGATCTGCGGTGAAACCCCCAATTCATCAAAATACGTGATCAACTTACGCCCTAATGACGTTTTTCGTCCAGGCATCAGCAGCTTACGCTCTTCTAAACAAGCTGGAAATGGCGCTGTCGGGATCGGCTTATGACAGAAAAAGCTCACCCCACAATAACCAATTTGCTTACTAAATAGCCCCGGGTTTTGGCTCGAATCAACGGGACAATCCGATAGGATCATATCCAGCTTATGTTGACCCAGTTTCTCAAGCAGCATTTCATGGGTCGATTCATAACAGCATAAATGGATTGAGCCATCATCGGGCACCACCGTCATCAACACTCGGCTCGCTAACCGCTTATACAAGGCATCAGCAATTCCCACCTCAAACAAAATGTTCTTGTCTTTGGTGTAGTTAACGATATCAATCATTTCATAGCTAAGCGTAAACATACGATCAGCATATTTGAAAATTAACTGACCGAGATCCGTCGCTTCCAAATTGCGTCCCTTGCGTACAAATAATCGCCCGCCAAGGCGTTGTTCGAGCTGGCGAATTTGCCCTGTCACGGTTTGTGGCGTGAGAAATAAAGCTTCCGCAGCTTTAGTCACAGAGCCTTTTTTCTGCGTCATCCAAAAATAATAAAGATGGTTGTAATTCAGGTGGGACATGTCGCGCTCTCAATAAAGGAACATTATGGTTTGAGATTAATATAACTGGTAACAAAAAACACCTGCAACAATGAAATTGCAGGTGTTTTTCCGAATAAAAACTCTATTTAGGCTAGTTTAGCCGAAGCTCTGCATGACTGACATGCTTTTCGTCTTGCTTGGCTAGGGTGAAATTTAAGGTTAGATAACCAATAACAGCCGCAAGAGCCGAGCCAATAAGTATCGCCAAGCGCGATATGTCAGCTAATGCTGCTGCGTCTCCAGTAAAGGCAAGGGAAGTGATAAATATAGACATGGTAAAACCTATGCCACACAGTACCGATACCGCAAATATTTGAGCAAAGCTAATCCCCTTAGGCAAACTTGCCCAACCCATTTTTACCGCGATATAGCTGGCACTAAACACACCCAATGGCTTGCCAATAAGTAACCCGAGCATGATACCCATAGGTAACGGCTCAAAAATAGCGCTCACCTCAATGCCAGCCAGTGGCACGCCTGCATTTGCAAAGGCAAATAACGGTAACACCATAAAGCTACACCATGGATGTAAGCTATGCTCTAATTTAGTCGACATAGCCACCCCATCGCGGCTACGTAAAGGAATGGCAAAACCGAGTACCACACCGGCTAATGTTGCGTGTACGCCTGATTTTAATACCGCAACCCAGAGCACCACGCCCACCAGCATATACAGGCTCATGCGCTGCTCACCACGTACATTCATCGTAAACAAAATGGCACAGCTCACTGCTGCAACTAATAACGATGTCATTGACAAATCAGCACTGTAGAACAAAGCGATAATTACAATGACCCCTAAATCATCGATAATGGCTAGCGCCAATAAGAAAACCTTCAAACTAATGGGCACACGCTTACCAAATAATGCCAGCACGCCTAGAGCAAAGGCGATATCGGTGGCAGCAGGAATAGCCCAGCCCGATACGGTGACATCATCATTAAAGTTAAACGCCAGAAATACCAAAGCGGGGATCAACATACCACCAACCGCTGCAGCGGCAGGCAACATGGCTTTTTCTCGGGTCGATAAATCCCCTTCGATAAGCTCGCGTTTTACTTCTAATCCAATCAACAAAAAGAAGATGGCCATCAAACCATCGTTAATCCACAGTAATAACGGCTTATCGATATCAAGGGCGGCAATGCGTAGCTGTACTGGCATATCCAAAAAACCTTGGTATAGGCCAGAAAGGGGAGAGTTTGCGATCAAAAGAGCGGCCAGGGCGGCAAATATTAATATAATGCCTGGTGCAGACTCTTGTTTTAAAAACTGCTTTAATACCATAAATAACGTAAATCCCGTAATAAATTAGACAGGGATCTGCAGTCTACCGCGAATGTAAAACTGGGCGAAAATCACTTATACCACTTTAAAACATCGGTAAAACCTTAAAGTAATGGATTATACATACCTAACAATCGAAATATCATTAATATAACGACTCGTCATTATTGTCATCAGACATAGTGGACATACATCAGAAAAATTGGGAACGTCTTGATATGAACATACTACTGGTCGATGATGAACCAGATATCTTAGAATGCTTAGTAGATTGCTTGGAGTTACTTGGTCATCAGGTTAGTACGGCCAACAATGGCCAACAGGCATTAGCCACCATGTTACATCACGTCCCCGATCTCATTATCTCTGACATTCGGATGCCAGAAATGGATGGCATTAAACTAAAACAAAGTATCCCAGATCATATCCCATTCATATTTATGAGTGGTCATTTAGATGATGAGCGCACCTTAAAGCAAACCGGCATTCATTATTGCCAATTCTTGGTCAAGCCATTCAAGTTGGCTCAATTGAAAGTCTGCTTAGATGCTTGTTGCGGTGCTTATTGTTAGCAATAAGTATGCTTGATGACTATACCCAATCAACTTGAAGATGCATGTTTCAGAGCATCTCCAGGTTGCTTGGGTATATCTACCAAGCGGATAGCAGGCTACCGCTTGGCCATTGGCTTTACATTAACGGGAAGGTATTTTCGTTAACCACTAGTTGGCCATTATTAAGCGATCCTTCCAACACTAACTCTTCACCCTGCTGGGTTAAGATCCCCATCATAACGGCAAAGTTTAATTGATCGCCTATGCCTGGCGCTTGTAAGATCTTGTTTGACAACCGCGCATTCGCATTCCCCGAAATTAAGCCTAGGGCTGATTGCGGAGCCATCATTACTGTTTTATCTACAGCGCCCGGCGGCAAGTCAATCATTAAGTTAGCACTAACATCACCCCAAGGTGTTTGCGAATTAAGCTTACTGATCGCTACATTTGCGCCCTTACCCGCCAGATCCAACAATAATTGCTGTACCAATGCATCATCCATACTATCAGGGTATTGCTGCAGCTGTGATAGTTCAACTAATGCGGCTTCATCTAGCCCATTCACATTAATCTCAAGTTCACTATTAGAGAATGCTAAAACTTCATCTGCAGAGATAACATAGTTACCCACCGTAATCGCGACTAGCGTATCTAAGGTATTGGCTTTTTGGCCTTTCTTAAATGCGGTTTGCATCGACATTTGTGTAAAATCAACATTAACCTCAGGGCTTCTAACCTGGCCCTCACCTAATGTAAATACATAGTCGTAGGTCATTAAAGCTGAATTATTGATAATGGCAAACTCACCATTCACAGCAAAGTTTTTCAGGCTTACATTTTCTTCACCGGCGACGGTTAACGCATCAAAGCTAATCTGCGAGCTACCAGCTAAGGTATTTAAATCCATGCTGTAACTAATATTGACGGGAGTTAACTGGAAAGATTTACTGCCTTCGTCAAGCTTAATCTCAGTTAACTGCCCCTCACCAGTAAGCTGACCAAGTAGATTTACTTCATCCCTTGCAGTATACGGCGTATCTGTACCAAACAGCTGCTTAACGATTTCTTTTTCTACATCACCTAGAACAGAAATAGCAGAGTCAATCACCGCTTTATAAGGCCAATGCTGAATGGTTGCATCAACCTGTAATTGCCAAATTTCTTCTGGCATATCTGGGTTTTCAATCTGTAATTGTATTTGTGATTGCGCCGATAAAAACCCCTTATCATAGCTAATCAATTGCGCCTGAACGCCCGCATTTTGCTGGTTAGTTTGCGCGATCATGTTCTGTACTTGCTGCTCGGTGTAATTACCAACATAGTAAATGCTACCAGCGCAAGCCGCCGCAGCAACGGCGATAGCCGTAAGGGTCTTTTTCATAATTAACCTTAAATGACCTAAGTTCCAAAAATAGTTGGGCCGCAGGCTAGCAAATCACTTGGCATAAGCCTAGCGCCATAACCGCAGAATGCCTTTACCATCAAAAAATAATAACAAAAGCATAAGAAAAAGTATCATAGACAAGCTTAACCCCGCTAACCTTAACCGTGATACCCTATAAATGCAGACAAACAACCTAATGAGATCAATAGGGTTAGTGGGATCTGCCAAGTTTGGCTTAATGTGATCAGCATTACAATTGGGCTAACGCATCTAGCAATATCAAATTATCATTATTAATGTAGTCTCGGTTTTAACCAATATTTAACAAGGAACATTCTATGGCCGGAAAAAAAATGGCTTGGATGCACAGTCCAATTACAGGGGGGGCATTACTGGTTGCAGCAACCGTCGCCGCCTTGGTATGGGCGAATTTGTATCCTGATTATTATCACCACTTTTGGCACGCCACCGTATGGCAAGTAGGTAAAGGTACTCAAGACGTTTACAGCATTAACCTGCATGCGATTGCCAATGAATTCTTGATGGCCATTTTCTTCTTCTTTATCGGTCTAGAAATTAAACGTGAACTGTTGGATGGCGAGCTGTCATCTGTCAGAAAAGCAGCGTTGCCTGTGGTTGCCGCATTGGGCGGTGTTATCGTTCCCGTACTTATCTACTTTGCTTTTAATGGTGGTACTGAAACCTCCCATGGCTGGGGCGTCCCCATGGCGACAGATATTGCCTTTGCCTTAGGGGTATTAGCCTTGCTCGGCAGTAAGGTTCCGTTAACCTTAAAAGTGTTCTTATCGGCCTTGGCCATAGGCGATGACTTGATGGCGGTGTTAGTTATCGCTATTTTTTACACCTCGGAAATTAACTTTGGCGATCTCGTTTATGGTTTAGTTGGCCTTGCCATTCTTACCGTCGCGAACCGCCTCGGTGTAAGACAAGCTTGGATCTATTACTTAACAGGCCTAGGGATTGTATGGGTCGGCTTTTTGGCATCGGGTGTTCACGCCACCATAGCTGGTGTCGCCGTAGCGTTTACCGTACCGTCTCGCCGAGGGATGGAAATGAATGTTTATTTGGATAGAGTCAAACAACTGCTCAAGAACTTAGAATCTGAGCGCCATGATAAAGGCGATGTGTTAAGTAAAAAGGCGATTAAAACCCTGAAGAAAATTAAAATTCTAAGTTATGAAGCATCCAATCCATTGCAGCTAAAAGAGAAGGCATTACACCCACTCACAGCCTTGTTCATTGTGCCGTTTTTTGCCTTAGGTAACGCAGGTATTCCGATTAATCAAGAGGTACTCTCGCAGTTATTAAACCCTATCGCCCTTGGGGTTAGCTTAGGCTTACTTATCGGTAAACCCGTTGGTATTTACTTATTCACTCGAGCCTTAGTGACGCTAGGGCTCGGCTCATTACCTGACGGGGTTACTTGGCGTCACATTCTCGGAGCGGGCTTTTTAGCCGGTATGGGCTTTACCATGTCAATCTTTATCACCGATTTAGCCTTCACTGCCGAAGTCAATCAAATGACATCTAAAATGGCTGTCTTAGTCGCGTCAGTGATATCCGGTGTGATTGGTTATGTATTACTTGCAACGGGTCCTGCGCCTAAACTCAGTAATTAATGACCGATAAAGGCCACTAGTTAGAAAAGTAACTATGCCCATGAAAAAAGCGCGAGTTTCGCGCTTTTTTTATATCTGGTTACCGAGCGATTAAGAGAGGTTTAAGACCGAGAGCGATAACCAACAAACAAGGCTAACCACAGCAATGACAGCCAACTAGTGCTGCCACCGCCACTGGAAGAAGTCACGGTTGGCTCAATGGTCGGTTCTGACGTAGGCTCTGGTGAAGGCTCTGTCGTCACTGCCGAAGCAACCAAAGTCAGTGTTAAGTTCGCAGAGGCTCTATCATTTTGCCCATCACCATCAAGATCTTCGGCAAAATAAGCGGTAACCACATCACTTTGACGATGAGGCAGCGAAGAAACAAAAATTTTCGGTGTGTAGTCTATGGTTATATTTAGCACGGAATTAGGTAACACCTGCGTCCCTAAAGCATCAGGTTGAACTTGAAACGCGGGGCTGGTCGTGCGTACTGAGTTCAAGGTAATCACTTGATCAGTTTGATTATGAAGCGGCACACTGAAACTATACGGCTCATCAGCTATGATGTTGCCTAGGTCGATGTCTCCTAACCAGGCTTGCTGCATGGTTCTAGCTATCCAGTCAGAGAAATAGCTCACACTGGTATAACCGCCCTCAAAACCTGCTTCAGCGCATGTAGCGCCGTAACCCGCACTGACCAAGCCGACCTGAACATCCCCCGCAGGCTCACGCAGTATTAAAGGACCGCCACTGTCGCCAAAGCAAGCATCTTTGCCCTCATCCCCACCTGCGCAGATAACACCCGCAGGCACGTTATAGGAAGTACAATCAACATAAGGTAATGATACCTGCTGTAAAAGATCGCCATATTCTTTACCAGCACTATCGGTTGCTCCCCAACCCAGCACTTGTAGCGGAGTTTGCCAAGGCAATTGCGCAAAATCGATCGGCTCGACTAAACTCAGCGGCGTTGCACTACTGGGCCTAGCAAGGTGGAGCAGCGCAATATCATTGCTCAAATTAGCAGACTGATAGCCTTCATGGGAAAAGATTTTATCAACCGTAAATAACTCACCTTGTTGTTTTAAGTCTGTAATCCCTAAACGAACAAAGAGCTGGTTACTCTCCAGATCCTCAACACAATGAGCAGCGCTAAGCACCCATTGCGGGGCAATCAAGGAAGCACCACAAATATGGGCATAACTTTGCTGCCAAGGAACTTGCAAACTAACCATCCAAGGCTGAACTTGGCTGACGTCATTTCCGCCAACAATTCTAGGCGAGATAGATGGCGATGTATTGGCGAATAAAGAAGACGAAAAAATCAGGGTCGAGCCCAGCAGGATCCATTTCATGATTGAATACTCCATTGAGATATTCATCAACTTTAGCAAAGGCGAAACTAAAACGATATGAAGTATGTTAGAAACAAAGATATCAAGGGAAGCAAAAAAGAAGTGAGAAGAAAAAAACTGCCGGCGCACTATAGGGCTCATCAAATGATGTCACCGGCAGATAAAAAACGCTATATCTATTATCAAGGTTTGTCCATCCTGGTCAGTAACGACTTGATGCATACAGATTACCCCAATGAAGCTTAACCTGAGCTTAATCAACCGCACACATATCGAAGTCATCATCTATACTTCAAGTTGCTTGAAAAGGTTGATAAATAATGGGGCCACATGCAGCCAATAAGTGATCATGAGTTAACTACACAAGAGCAAAAGCTGCGAAGCTTTCATAATATTCATCAACTCATTGCCTATGTCTTGGAAATTGCCTTTGCCTACTCGCCAGCTCAGACCCTCTACTTAATTCGCCAAGAGCCCGACTTTAAGGTCATTGCTTTCCAACAACGTGAGCGTCCCACTAAACATGGTCCTTTTACTCTCAACGAAGCATCACTCGCTATCCCTGAAGAAATGCTATGGTTATTCTTTCAGCGCGGCATGCAACTAGACCCATTTTACAATTATCTCGCCATTTCTGAACTTAGCTTGGATAAAGCTAAGTACGGCCACTTTAGTCATTACCGTGGTATCAACTTGGTTCAATTACATGATGAGCAATTATTGCTGTTGGCCGAATTTCCACAAGCAGCAGAAGTAGACCAGCTTACTACCAGTGATCAGAACTTTACCGCCTTACTGCATCAAATTGCACTGGCACTACAAGTGGTAGAACTGAAAAAGCAATGCTTTCAACAGAATTTTGAACGCGACCAAAAAGAGGGTTTTTTACAAGATGAAATAAGTCGCCAAAAGATCTTCATTGAGCATATGAGCAAATTACAAAAGGTGAATCTAAAGCTGAGTGAATGCCCAGACTTAGACACCTTATATTTAAATGCGGTCACTAGCGTAAGAGAAGAGCTCGGATTTGATCGTGCCAGCCTTTATTTTATTGATCATTCGACCCAAACCATGTCGGGTACTTATGGTACCGATGTAAAGGGGATCACCACAGATGAGTATCGCGCCAACCTTAAATTATCTAGCCTAGCGCCGGTGTTTTATGAAGCATTAAGCCAACACAATGAAAATTTAATTGTGTTGGAAGATGCCCCCCTATATACCTTAGACGAGATTGTCGGCCAAGGCTGGAACGCGATGCTGATCTTACGTGACGGTGAACAGCCCATAGGCTGGCTAGCCATCGATAACTTAATCAACAAAGCGCCATTACATGAATATCAAAAAAAATTGTTAAATTACTATGGCGCAGCGTTAGCCCAGCAACTGATTCGCCGCCGCAGTGAAACAGATCTAACTTTCCTCAACAACGCTATATCCGAAATGTCCAATGCTAACAGTGTATTAGACGTTTGCCATATCGCCGTCAAGCTTGCACGTACTAAGATGAATCTAGATCGCGTCGCGATTATGCTCAGCAATCATGACAACACTAAGCTGTCAGGGACCTACGGTACTGACATTAAAGGCGCACTGGTTGACGAAACTTATTACCAAGCGGATCGCCCGGATACAGAACTAATGCGCCTTGCCACTACCTCGAGTAAAAGTTATTGCTTTATGGATCCCGCCCCCTTGTACCAAGATGGAAAAATCATCGGCTATGGCTGGAATATTGTAGTTTGCCTGCGCAGCCAAGACGGTATCGTTGGCTACCTGATGGCCGACAACCTATTGCATCGACGCGTGCTTAATTCAGGTCAAAAGGAGCTCATTAGATTATTTGGGTTAAACGTGGCACAAATGATTGCTAAGCGCCGGATAGAAGAGCAAGTTTTAGCATTAAATGCCGATTTAGAAGCCAAAGTGGCCAAACGCACTTTTGAGCTAGAGACGTTGAACAAAAAACTCGAAGCCCTGTCCATCGAAGACAGCTTAACAGGGCTACACAATCGCCGTAGTTTTGAGCAAACTTTAGATAATGAGTGGCATCGTATGCAGCGTCTAGCGAAGCCATTATGTGCAATCATGCTAGATGTTGATTTTTTCAAACAATATAACGATCACTATGGACATTTGAGTGGCGATGCCTGCCTCAAAGATGTCGCCGAAACCTTGAAACAGGTGTGCCATCGAGCCACTGATTGCTGTGCCAGATTTGGTGGTGAGGAATTTATTGTACTGTCACCCGATACCAACATTGAACAAGGAAAAGCCATGGCAGAAAAAATTCAACAAGCCATCGCTAAACTTAATATTCCTCACCAAACGTCAAACGCAGGATCAAAAGTGACGGTTTCAATCGGGGTCGCGGCGCTAGTACCAACAGAAACCAGCAATAAAAATCAGCTTGTAGAGCTAGCCGATAAAGCCATGTATGAAGCTAAGGCCGCAGGACGCAATCAAACCGTCGCAAGCGCTGCGGCCTAATCCATTACAGGCTAGTTAATTGCTCTTGTGCTAGAGAGAGTTCCAAGGTCGCTTTCAGTAATTTAAACAACAAAATAGCTGCATCAATCTCTTCTTTACGATTGGTTAGACTTTCAATATTCAGACCAAGGGGAATACCCAGTGGTAAGCAAGCCGCCAAGATTTGTTGCAAATTATTGTGACAAATTGAAATAGATTCACGCAATGGGTTATCAGCAGCCAAGATACGTAAACTGGTAGCTTCGGGTACAGAAATACCTAACCATTCGATAAATTCAAGAGTTTTAGCACTGCCACAAGGTGAGAAGGTTAAAATAATGCGAGCGGGGCGCTTATCTTGAGCCTTACATTCCAACGCATACCGAGTCAATAAATCGATGGTTGCTTGGGCATCATAGACGGCTTGGGTGACAAAAAAGTCACAGCCTTGCTGTCCTTTTTGTAATAACCTTAGGTGTTCATCGCCCTTTTTAGCGTGGCGCTCGGCGATGGTTACCCCGCCCAATTGATAGTCCAATGTATTGTCTTTTAGCACACGATAAGCATCGGCCAAAGGTAAGCGTATTTCTCCTGCTGATGATGGACTACCAACTAAAACAAGATCGCGCACCCCAAATTGGTGCCACGCCTGCTCTAACCAAGCTCGAAAATCGGCTTCATCGCGCTGCGACACACTTTTATAAGTAATAACCTCTCGGCCCGATTGCTGGCGCAACAACTGGCTATATAAACGCGGATCATGGGTCGATTTAAATGGAAACGGTCTCGGTTTATCGATACGAGATGTTTCATCTTGAATGTCATATACAATCAAACCGTCGTATTCAATCTCCGTTAACCTAGCTAACAACTTACTAGCGATAGAGCTCACTTGCTCCAGTGGCGTATCTTCCTTTGGCGGTGTTGTCCCAATAAAATAAACACCTCGACTAAGCTCGGTAAATTTTTGTTTTAATTCTGATTCCATTTCGAGTCTCCAGGGAATACGCGATATCTAAGAGAGGGTTATGGCTTAAATTGTCGCATACCTCAAAAAAGAAACCCAATGTTGTGTTAAAAAATATCCTTTTAGACTTGCTCAATAGCTATTTTGAGCCACAATTAAAGGGAGATATGTAGTGACACCGCATATCGTGGGTTGGCGAGTTTAACGTCAATCATTGTTAGTTAAGTACCAAGATATAGCTACAAGCGAAACAAAATAGCTAAAGCATAATATTTGTACCGAGTTAACAAACAGAGGAGCAACGATAACAACGGTTTAGCGTGACACAAGTGAATTTTAAACTTAGGTTGTAACATCTTCAAACACACACTTGCAATGTCACCCGTTATCAAGGCAAGCCGTTGATTTGCAATACTGATTCAACGTAGACGATAGCAAACTAGCCACAGTAAACCGTGCGGTTTCTATCTAGAAAGTATGTAAATGCCTTCTTCTGGGATTAATTGAGTGTCATACGTCAACCTGATGACACTAACATTAGGCCATGTAGCGCCCCAATCAAAGGAAGAAGGCATCTTTCCCCCTGTTAACCCGCTGCTTAATCACTTTTTCATCATTATAATCCTCTACAAACTATAGATTTATTTCGATCGATGGCACACTATCCCATCAGTAAGTCAGACAATCATGATGTGCAGGAACTCACAATGGAATTAGAACACGCTTATAAACTGCTTGGCATACTCGCAGGTATCGTCTTCCTTTACACCCTTATCGCCAAACGCATCGAAAATTCATGTCTATCTGGCCCCATGGTGTATGTCACTTTAGGCTTGATTTTAGGTCCACTTGGATTTGCATTGATCGGGAATACTTCACAAGCCTCAAGCACGCGCTTGCTAATTGATATCACCCTTGCCCTAATCCTCTTTTCTGATGCCGCTCATTCCAATATAACGGTACTCAAAAAAAAGGTAGTTTATCCTACTCGAATGCTGTTATTAGGATTACCCGCTTCTATCCTACTTGGCTTTATTGCCGCCGCGGTGCTATTTAACCAACTGTCTTTACTCGAAGCGGCCATTTTAGCCACCATGCTGGCAGCCACTGATGCGGCACTTGGTAAAGCGGTTGTCACTAATGAGCAAGTGCCTGCTGCCGTTCGTGAAGGGCTAAATGTAGAAAGTGGGCTCAACGACGGCTTGTGTGTACCTATCCTATTGCTATTAATTAGCATGGCCAGTGCCGGAGCAAGTGATCACTTTAATAGCTTTAGTGGTTTAATTATTTTTGCAAAAGAACTAGGCATCGGCGCTATGGTTGGTTTAGGCATGGCTTACCTCGGCGCTAAGCTACTATTTTGGAGTCAGAGTAAACAATGGCTCAGCGAAGTGTGGTGTCAGCTAACCGTGGCTGCGATGGCATTATGCAGTCTAGGTTTGGCTCAAGCGATGGAAGGGAGTGGCTATATCGCAGCTTTTAGTGGCGGCTTATTGTTTGGCCATTTAATGAAACGTAACACCCATAAACTGGTGTTGACCACAGAGAGCCTTGCGGAATTAATGGCCATGCTAACTTGGATCGTTTTTGGCGCAGTCGTTGTCAGCACTGTTTACACTGCATTCTCTCTATCCATGGTGCTATACGCGATCATTAGTTTAACTTTAATTCGCATGCTCCCCGTTTATTTGTGTTTCGCAGGGACTAAGGTACCAAGTCAACATCGCCTTTTCATGGGCTGGTTCGGACCACGAGGCCTTGCGAGTATAGTGTTTGCCATCATAGTCATCGACGCTGAACTGCCAAACAGTAATTTCATCGCCCTCACCGTTACTTGTACTGTGTTGTTAAGTCTCGTGCTTCATGGGATCAGCGCAAAACCGATGGCGCAGCGATTAGCAAATAAAACGGATAAATAATGAGAGCGGCCAATTATATTTTTCTTGGCCGCCAGATTAATCTGCTACTCGCATCCAGATTTAGAGTCATACAGAGGGTAAATTGATCCTGTTAACAAATTAATTAACAAATTAGCCACAAATCGTCCTAAAGATCACACTGCACCCAATTGCACTTTGCGCCTGAGTCAATCAAGTGTAACTATTTAATTACGATTAACTAGTTACATTGTCTAATTTACTAGGCTATGGCAGGCAATTATGCGAAGTATCACAGGTAGCTTTCTAAGTCTCTTTGCTATTTCCAGTGGTATATCTGTGGCAACGCAAATGTTGGGCCACGATATTGCTCAGGCACAGCACGAACTAAAAGTACAACATCACCAACAAGCGATGTTCTTTGCTGATCGCGCCATAGAAGCAGGCGAACATTTAACAAAAATCGCAGCATTAACGATTAAAGCCATGATATACATGGATATCAAAGACAATGACAAGTTAGTACTTGCCATCACCGAGCTGGCTCTGACTTCCCAAGTTAGCTTTTTAGAACAACAAGCCCAGCTGCAAGATTTATACGCAGAGCTCAATGAAATCCGACTAGGCAGATTAGCGGCCTAGTCGCCCCCTGTTAAATTAACCCAGTAACCCTTGCACCTGCTGTTGTAGCTGCGCTACTTGCTGCTTAAGCGTTTCAACTTCTGCTTTCAATTGCGCCATTTCGCTTTGCTGCCCAGACGACAGTTCGCTAACCTCTGGTTGCGACTCAGCGTCCATCTCCATGTCGCTATCAGCAAATAAATGCAAATAACGGCTTTCTCTTTTGCCCGCTTGTCGAGGCAGTTTTTGCACCAGCGCAGGGCTGCGCTGTGCCATGGCATCCAAGGTCGATTCCACTTCAGCGACATCGCTAAAATTATGTAGCCGCTGAGTACGACTACGCAATTCTCCGGGTGTCTGAGGGCCACGTAAAAACAGCACACATATTAAGGCTAACTCGGCTTCGCTGAGTTTCAGCTCGCCAAATTCGGTATTACAAAAACGATGTGCATATTTATTAACGCGACTGCCAAAACCCGACTCAACCGTCACCAGGCGCTTTTTGACCAAGAGATCCAGCGTGTTTTGTAATTCAAGTTCGCTCATTTCTAATACAGGATCGCGATTACTTTTTTGGTTACATGCTGTTAATAAGCCATTGGCTGTTAAAGGATAATAATCAGGAGTCGTGACGGCTTTTTCAAATAAACAACCCAACACTCGAGTTTCAAAAAGGCTTAGATTTTGTTCCATTGTTGTTCTCACTGTACTGATTAAACGTCCCTAGCTAGGGATGACACGAATACGGCTGTTGACCCCTTCATCGGCGAAGCGTTGGTTTACAAGCGCCACGGCCTCCATAAATCCAAGTAACACTTCCGGGCAATTGTTAATCACCATCTCGGTGCCTTCTAATAGCACGGTTAAATGTTCATCAGAGGTTAAATAAATCCCCGTTAATTCATCGTCATCCTCGATCATATTGATCATCGCGTTGGTCCACGACTCCATATCATGATCATAGAAGCCGGTGAATTTAAAGGCGCGAAAGCTCTCGGCATGAAAATCCTGAAAATCATAAACATTGGATAAATCTAAATAAACTCGCATGACGACTCCATGGTTGGGTTAGCAAGTCGGCTACTCAGCCCACTTGCACGTAAGGTTTTAGCGCGCACAGCTTGATGCAAAATGGTCTCTGGCGCAAACAGTGTTAACATTTTTTTCGCTCGGGTAATACCGGTATAGATAAGCTCTCGTGTCAGTACGGGCGACATCGTATCGGGCAACACCATCACAGTATGGTCAAACTCCGAGCCTTGGCTTTTATGAACCGTCATGGCAAACACGGTTTGATGAGCAGGTAAACGACTGGGTAAAAAGTGATGAACCTTGCCGTCGGCTAGTTCAAAATAAACGCGATGGTGACCATTCTCATTGGCTAAACAAATCCCGATATCACCATTATAAAGGCCCGCTTGGTGATCATTAGCCGTTATCATGATAGGCCTGCCTGAATACCAAGGTGCCACGACCACTTCTAAACTCGATGTTGATGTCGCCGGTTTTTCTCTGGGTAAATTGAGCCATTGCGCGACTTGATCATTTAACCCTGTTACCCCATATGCCCCTTCACGCAAGGCGGCAAGTAACTTAAAGCGATTAAAGGCCGTGAGGATGGCTCGTACGGCATCGGGTTGCGGAGCCTGCTCCAACGGTAATGCCGCCACCAGCTGCAAATATTCACCATAACCGGCTATCACCATTTGCTGTAGCTCTGATAATTGGTCAAGCTCAAACCGCGCTATGTCCTGATAATTAGGCCAAAGTTGTGCCAACTGTGCGCTTTGCCCCGCATTGACCGCGCGCGCTAAATAACCAATACCCGATTGCTGATGAAAGCGATAACTCTTTTGCAACTGACAAAGGCTATCGGCGACCGTATTTAACTGACCATTTTCAGTCGCCGCGGTTAAATTAAATCCGGTTAAGGCTTGAAGTTGCTGGCAACGAGCGGGACTGTAACCTCGCTCAACTAAGCTACAAATATCGCCCAGTACCGAGCCCGCCTCAACCGAGGCCAATTGATCTTTATCCCCCAATAGAATCAATTTGGCATTACTGGGCAATGCCGCTAATAAACGCGCCATCAAGGATAAATCCACCATAGATGCTTCATCGACCACCAATACGTCTAGATGCAATAGGTTGGCTTGATGATGGCGAAACTCACTGCGCCCGGGTAACACACCGAGTAATCGGTGGATGGTACTCGCTTGAGCGGGGATCGCAGCGGTAATGTCATCGGGTAATGCCAACTGCTGTAATGCCCCCGTAATCGATGCCGTCAAACGCGCCGCGGCTTTTCCCGTTGGCGCAGCTAAGCGAATATCGAGCTTTTGGCCAGCTTGCTGCGCCTGCATGATTAATAGCGCAAGCAATTTAGTGACCGTGGTGGTTTTACCTGTGCCCGGACCGCCCGAAATCACCGCAAAAGAGGCGGTTGCAGCAACGGCGACAGCGACCTTTTGCCAATCTATTTCAGCCTCATCGGCTTGGCTTGAGTGCGCGGGAAACAACTGATTTAACACCTGTGGCAGCAAGGGATCGAGTTGATAATTCAGAGGCTGACCAAAACGTTTGGCAATAGATAACTCAAATTGATGATATCGGGCCAAGTAGACTCGATTTAAATCAAATGCCAACGGCTTATCACTGCCAATACTGGCACTTTGCTCAAGTAATTCAGGCCATTGTGATAAAGGCGGTAAGCCCCAATCTTGCCACTGCTGACCATATAACGGGCCCGCTAAACTAAAAAGCTTGTCTAACTGAGCTAAATCCAAGCAAACATTGCCTTGGCCTAATTCATAGCTAGTAAACGCGGCGCAAAACACCACCACGTCATGTTGGAGCGAAGGCTCAGCATCTTGGCCTTCGATACGGCTAATTAACTCGGCAAAATAATAATCCAGCGGGCGGATCTTATCGTCTTGTAATAACTTCTTTAATCGCATTAACATGGCTGCGTTTCCCCACTAAAGAGCCGATCTAAAGCATCAATCAGAGCCCTCTCCGGTTTGGTATAAAAGACCCCATCACCGCCCGTTTGCATGCCTCGTAAAAAGAGATAAAACACGCCGCCAAAATGCTGTTCGTAATCGTAATGTTCGATTCGTTGTCGTAAAAATCGATGCAAGGCTAGGCTGTATAGCTGATATTGAAAATCATAGCGGTGCTCTATCATACTTTGTTTGATCGCAGTTTGATTATAGTCGCTAAGCTGATCGCCAAGGTGATTCGATTTATAATCAAGCACATAGAATTTACCTTGGTGCTCGAACGTCAAGTCAATAAAACCTTTTAGCATGCCTTGTACTTGCAAAAAGGCCAACTCACCTGCTTGACGTGACAGCGGATCATACTGAGTCAGTAGCTTATTCACATCCATGGCCTTAATGGCTGCCATGGGTAAGTAAAACTCCATTTCCACCAGCTTATTGGATTCAGAAATGTCAGATAACGCAAAGCCTAGCCCAAGATCTTGCCGTAGCACTTGGCCGATCCAATCCACCAAAACCGGCAGCCATTCAAGCTCATAGCCCTCTAGCTCAAGCTGTTGAGTGATCAGCTCGGTCAAGCTTGACTCACTAGCCTGAGCAAAGTCGATATGCTCAAACAAGGTATGTAAAAATGTTCCCGCCCGTGCGCCTTTGTAAAAGCTGAATACGTTTAATAAGTCCTGCTCATCTGGCTTTTGTTCTACCATCACAGGAAGCTCTTCTTTGCGCACTGTGGGCGTATGCTGCTGCACACGCGATAACGCCGAATAGCTGGTTACCCACCAATCGCGCTGAATTTTATGGCTAAACGTCTTGGGAGGGATCCGCTCAACGGATGGCTCTTGGGAAATGTAAACAGACTCTGGCTCCTCACTTGGAGCAACAATCACCATGTCATCACAAGCTTGTACCAACCCTTGCAATTGCTGCTTTAAGCCTGCCATATCCATGGCCTCGCCGCATTGTAGTAAATAACCTATCGCCGAACGATGTAAATCGGTAATCGGGTTTTTGCCAGCTCTGGATTTAATTGGCGCTATGCCAAGGTAACACGCAAACACGCTGCGGGTTAAGGCAACATATAGCAAGCGTAAGTCTTCCGCTAAGCGCTCGCGATCGGCGGCTTCAACATGCTCTTTTTGCCCAGTTAAATCGATCACTTGTTGGCCTGAATCAAGATCATGAAACAAGGCGGTGGTTTCTGGTCTGAACTGGCAAATAAAGGGCAAAAATACAAAATCATATTCCAACCCTTTGGATTTGTGGATAGTCACTATCTGCACCAAATTTTGGTCACTTTCCAGTCGCAGCTGCTGCTCGTCCGCGTTACCATTGGCCTGATTGATTTGCTCACTGTACCAACGCACCAAGGCGTGCTGACCTTCTAATTCAAAGCTGGCTTGTTGCAATAACTCACTAAGATGAAGTAAGTCCGTTAGCTGTCGCTCACCACTTAGCTGGCTTAACAAGCGGGCGCTGATGCCTTGCTCTAACAACAAAGCTCGCAACATCACCAAGACGCCCTGCTGTTGCCAAAGCGTTTGATAAGCAACAAACTGGGCAATCTTTTGCTCCCAGCGGGTTTCATCCGCAAACAACTCCGCAAGCGATAGCGCATTATAATTAAACAACTGTGAGCTTAACGCGGCGCGCAACAAGCGATCGTCAGCAGGGTTTAATACCGAACTTAAGATCCGCTGTAAATCAACGGCTTGCTCACTGGCAAAGACACTATCACGGTTCGACAAATAGACACTTTTAATGCCTTGCTCGGCCAAGGCTTGCTTAATCACACTCGCTTCGCGACCCGTACGCACTAACACAGCAATCGAGCCAGCCGTTATTTGGCGCTTTCCTTTACTGCTTGATATATAACTTAGACCTTGCTCAGCGGCGGTAAGTAATCGATTGATTTCATTAGCACAAGTCACGGCCATTAGCTGTTGATAATCTCTCTTGTTGATGGAGCCAGCCTCGGGCTCGGCTAACCACCATTGTAAAGCTGCTGGCGCTTGATCATGGTGCAGCCAATGTTGTACTGGCTTTTTCGCAGGATAATCAACCGCTAAAAAGGCGATGTCTTGCTCATAAATAAACGGCGCTTTAGCATGTAAAAAAAGCTGGTTAACGGCATTTATCATCGCAGGTGAAGAGCGGTAATTGTGCGCTAAGGTATAGTGATGGCTCACTTCACGCCGCGCTTTGATATAAGTAAAAATATCGGCACCGCGAAAACCGTAGATAGCTTGTTTCGGATCGCCAATCATAAACCAGCCAGCAGCACTATTTGAGCCATAAATCTGCTGAAATATTTGGTATTGAATGGGGTCGGTATCTTGAAACTCATCAATCATAGCAACCGGATAGGCTTGACCTATGCTTTGCGCTAAAGCGCCACCAGCTTCTTGGGCCAAAGCTGAGCCTAAATTAAGTAACAAATCATCGAAGCTTAATTCATTGGTTTGTTGCTTGGCTTGAGATAAACGCGCGGTGACCCAATTTAGAGCATGATGCAAAATATGCTCTCGCACGGATAAGGGCTCTGCTAGCAACTGCTCAATGAGGGCGAAGACGTCGTGGGTCGGCACTTCCCCCTTACTGGTTTTAGCCGCTAACTCGGCTTGGCTAAACTTAGCCAATTTATCGCACACCTCATAATCTAAGGTGGGGCGCTGTGCCCATTGGGTTACATCATCAAGCCATTTAGGCAAATTTTTACTATTGTAACTGCGTTTATTCACGCCAGAATTGGCAATAAGATCATGCAGCTCACTGACGGCAGCCAACCAAGTCGATTTCACCTTGGTAATGCGATCAAGGATCCCTTGATGCTTGTCAGCTAGCGACTGCTCATCTAATGCGGGCAGCACGATTAAATTGGGCTTAGACAACAGGCCGTATAAATCCGTTTGCAGCTGGCTTGGATCAGACCATAGCTGGTACACCACTCTACTAAGATTGAGATCTAGGGGATAAAAATGAATACGCCAATAATCGACCACGGCCAAATACAATAAGTGACTTTGGTCTTGCAGTAATTCGGCCTCAAACAAAGCACCCGATTCAAAGGCATGCTGCTTGAGCATGCGCTGACAAAAACCGTGAATGGTATAAATAGCAGCTTCATCCATTTGCCGCTCAGCATCTTGAAGCACTTGCGCTGCATTAGCCCAATCGGGGATCTCGGCTAATAATGTCTTTGCAACCGGATCGTCGCCAGCGTCACCGCTAATAAAACAGAGCCTTTGTTGACGAATGCGTTTTCTAATCCTGTCTCTTAGCTCCGCCGTGGCGGCTTCGGTAAAGGTCACAACCAAAATTTGATCTATGGTCAATGGCTGCTGGTGACGGGTTTGATTATCACCATGTCCCAGCAGCAATCTTAATACCAAGCTAGCAATGGTGTAGGTTTTACCTGTGCCAGCAGACGCTTCGATTAACCTTGCACCATGAAGTGGAAAAGTTGTTGCATCAAGGGGTTGTGCCATTTACCCGGTCCCGAAATTTACGCAGAAATAGTCGCTTTAGTATAACGAATCAAGACTAAAAATCGCTATTTATGGCACGCTCGGTAACATCTTTGCGATTTACTCCCCACAAGATAAATTGAGTTGCACCGCGATATCCGTCAAAGTAGAGTAAAACCTCAATCATTCAAACTGTTACTAAATATGAAAGCACTAAATTTACAGCAACATCCAGGCCGAGTCATTTTGCTAATTGCCCTATGTTTGTCTGCGTATGCCAGTTATTCGCTGATCTCACCGTATATTGAGCCGGTGATCATCGCCTTGCTATTTAGCATGCTTTGCCAGCCTATTCATCACTGGATCAACCAAAAGCTCAAGGGACGTGAAAATATTGCAGCGGGTCTCACCTGTACCTTGATCACCTGTTTGATTCTGCTGCCCATGTTCTTTGTATTTTTGGCCATTTTGAACCAAGCCGTGAGTTATTCAAAGAGCGTATTAGATTGGATCCAAGCGGGCGGGATAGAACAGCTGTTAGGCCATCCTTGGGTAAGCCAAGTGCTGATATTTGCTAAACAATGGCTACCTGTTGACGTTTTTGACAGCGCCAAAATCAATGAAGATATTATGGCGTTAGCTTCCACCTCGGGGAAAAAGGCATTATCGCTTAGCGCCCAATTTGCGGGCAGCATTTCAAGCTTTATTTTTAGCTTTTTGCTGATGCTTTTTGTGCTGTTTTTTACCTTACGTGACCATCATAAACTCACTGAGTTTTTGCGCCATGCGGTGCCTTTATCTCGCAGTCAAGAAGATACCTTAATTGATGAAATCCAACTGGTTTCTAAATCTGCACTACTAGGCTCATTTTTGACCGCCTTGTGCCAAGGTATTGTCGGTGGTATTGGTTTTTGGATTGTTGGGATACCGGGGTTATTCTGGGGCACCATCATGGCGTTTGCCTCATTGATTCCGGTTGTCGGCACCGCCCTAGTTTGGCTGCCTGCGGCCTTGTTTCTATTGCTAACGGGCGAGTGGCAATGGGCCACATTCTTAGTGGTATGGGGGGTATTAGTGGTCGGCTCTATTGATAACTTCTTACGTCCGGTATTAATGAACAATATCTCGTCGATGAACACCTTAGTGATATTTCTTTCCTTGATGGGCGGGATCCACGCCTTTGGTTTAATGGGCCTAATTTACGGCCCTATCATCATTGCCACTACCTTTGTGCTGTTCCATCTTTATGAAAAGGAGTTTAAAGACTTCTTAAATTATCAAGATAAGCACTGATAACTAGGTTAACGTTGCGGAGCCTAGTCGCTCCGCAATACTTAGATCCTACGACTCATCGGTCATTTGCTCTGCATTAGCGAACAGGGGCCCAAACACTTGTTGGCTGTATTGCTCAAAGTCTTGCCACAGCATAGTTAAATCTGGGTAACAGCGTGAGATATAAGGATCTTGCCCCTCTCCGGCCATAACATACTGACCATTAAAGCGATTCAGCGCCTCGGTACGGGCTTTTTCTAGCTGTGTCGTATCGAAACTTTGCTGCAGTAAATCCGCTGCGCCAATCTCACACAATTTAGCCGCCCAAGCCAAACTGGTGTTAGGAAAAAAGACCAGAGGCTGGGTTTGACCTAACACATACAATTCAACCATTTGCTGTAGCTGCTGCTGAGCATATTCTTGGCTTAAGGGATTAAACTGCAGTCCCTGCTGCTTACCCAACAGCCAACTGGATTTTTCAGGATAACCCATGGCGCAATATGCAAGATGATAGAGCCAATGCTGGATCAAATCTTTACCACTGATGCCGCCCGCTTTATAACTGACCAAACCGGCTTGATAGTGATTCTTTAACCATCCCGTCAGGTTGACCGTATTTAAATTAGGTAAGCAGTGTTGTGCCAGCTGACATGTTAGAACACAAGCAAGATCTTCCTCTGGGGTTGCCACTAAGGGCTCAAGCCTTTGCAATAACAACTCGACTTCCGACTCTTGGCGCGTAAACGCTAGGTGACCAAACTCGCCATGGGGTAATAGGCCCTGCGCTTGGACAAGCTTGTAGACTTGTTGACTATCACCTTGGGCTAAACGCTGCTGTAATATCTGATTGGCCAGTAAGTAATTATCCAACCCATCTAGGCTGAAAGGTTCGTGATCATACTGACCTATTTGTTCACGACTAAACCACACCTTTAAGGTTTGATTAAAGAAGCTTTGACAAGGGTGGCGAAAAAACCGAACCAGTTGGTCTAGCTCTAGATCCAGCACCTCATCAGTGAGTTGCTCAGGCACAAGATATTGTTGCACTTGACCTTGATTGATAGCCACAAAAGGCATGCTTGGTTGAGACTGTTCAGCAAGCCACCAGTGTTTAGCATAAGTGGAGAACTCACCATTAAAATAGCGCGCACTAAAAGGCTGCAACGGGTAATCACTTAATAAGTGTTGCTGATAGCTGCCCGCTTCATAGTCAAAGCCCTGCTCACAATAGTCAAGCAACTCACTGACCAAAACCGACGGGGTGCGCTCGGTATTATCTTTAATGCTACGGCTAATATAGCTGATATACAGTCGCTGCTGAGCCGAGCAAAGCGCTTCTAAAAATAAATACCTGTCATCATCGCGGCGAGAGCGGTCACCTTTTTGCATTTGCTCAGCCATTAAGTCAAACCCAACCGGCGCTATGCTGCGCGGATATACACCATCATTCATACCCAGTAAGCAAATGACTTTAAATGGGATTGAGCGCATTGGCATAAGGGTACAAAAGTTGACTTGCCCGGCAAGAAATTTTTGCCCGCCACTGGCTTGATTAAATTGCTGCTGCAGGTAATCAGATAAAATAGCGAGGCTGATTGATTCCGCAAATCGGCTTTCATCAACTTGTTGTTGCAGCTGATTCAGGGACTCTTTAATTAAGGTTAACGACTCAAAATCGTCTTCTCCCATGAGGTAAAAGTCGTCTAACACGCTAAATAATAGATGCTGCCACTGCGACATACCATGGGCTTGTTGTAATTGCTCACTAAGCAAGATCAGCTTATCAACAAATAGACATAACTTGCCTAAAGGCGCCGCGCCTAAGCCTTGGCATTCGCTGTAAGGTAAAATACCCGAGACCATGGCATCGTCCATGGCGTAGCCTAGTAGCATCCGCTGCAAGCCAAATAGCCAAGTATTTTGCGCCAAGGGCGGCAGAGCAAACTTCTCTCCATCTTGCTGCGTGAGCCCCCAACGAATACCACTTTCTATCACCCATTGCCGAATTTGACCAAACTCATCTTGGCTGATGCCAAACTTAGCCAAAATGGCAGGAACCGAAAGCAGCTCCAATAACTCACTGCTAGTACAACGAGAAAGGGGTAAGCGTAATAGGTGCAAGAAACTAGTCAGGACGGGGTTTTCTTGACTGACACTGCGATCTGAAATGGAAAAAGGGATCCGACATTCTTGGCTGGCACTGCCAAACACAGCCTGAATATATGGACTGTAACTGTTAACGTCGGGCATCATCACTATGATGTCTTTTGGCGTTAACGTGTTATCTTGCTCAAACATCGCCAACAGCTGATCGTGTAAGACCTCGACTTCGCGCATGGCACTGTGACAACCCACCACAGCTAGACTGTTATCCTTTATCGCGACCAAACGGTTAGCTTGTTGATCATCAGTCGCATTGGCTAAGCTTAAAATATCTTGCTGGATCCAAGCTAACAAATCATCTCGCTCTGGGGCGATAAAATGGCTGTATTCATTCACTTCAAAATGGTGCAGCTGGTAGAGAAAATCACGGCCTAATTTACCCATAGAAGCAAGTAATGGGTTACCAAGCTGATAGCCTAAATCAGGATCGATTGTCAGCTGTTCGGGCACTAAGTTTGTTGGTTGTTGCGCTGTTAATTCAGAGCCCGAAAGCACCAATTCTCGCCGCTGCCTTGTGCGAAGTTTTGCCAAATACTTAGCATCAACAATATCATCCCAAAATGCCTCACAAGGGTTGGTCAGAAACAGATGAACTTCTACATGCTTGCCTAACTCGATCAAGGCTTTTAAGTATTCCGGAGCCATCGCAGAAATACCAAATACAAATAGCCGTTTTGGTAAAGTAGGGATAGATGAGTTTTGCTGTAATGTTTCGATTAAAGCGGCATATAAGGCCGCCCTGTGATAGGGCTTAGCACCTTCACTGGAGTCAAATTCGTTATTGATTTTTTGCTGTAAGGCGCGCCATAAAATAGGCTGCCATGCCTGCTGGTCAACCCAATCAGGTATGCTATTTTGGTGTTCCCATGCATTAATCCAATTGGGGCGATAAACCAAGTATTGGTCAAAAATATCCGCAATTTTTTGGCAAAGCTGATAACGCTTGAGATCGTTCTGATCTTGCTTGAGATAATACCTAAGCGATTCAAACTCAGGCTGATCCAGATATTGTGGCAACAAGCTCATTAGTGCCCACGCCATAGCCGGTTTATTATAGGGGCTTATTTCTGGCACGTTGGGAAGAACTTGGGTAAAGGTCTTCCAGATAAAACTTGCGGGTAAAGGAAACTCGACATTGGCCGTAATACCGAGCTTATTCGCCAGCTCTAATTTAAGCCACTGCGCCATGCCCGGGCTTTGTACTAAGATCTGCTCGGGAATAAAAGGGTGGGCTAAAGGCTCATTTTGGATTAAATGAGCCAATATTTCTTTTAAGAAATCGAGACGATTAGAGTGATATAGCTGAAACAAAGCAAGCTCGCGATTAAGATCTGACAAGCAATCAGTGTGTAAGATCTTTAGCCGAGATGCAAATACTCTAGCGATACCTAGTGCTATAAGTGTCTAGAAATGCTGCATTTACGACATTAAAGCTGATTTAGAAAATCGGCCGATGGAACAAAGAAAATACATCCAGTGACAGCACGAGTGTAGTTTAATAAGTGGTCATAATGCCCTTGCTCATCAGCAAAAATCATCTTACGTAAGGCAATATTAATGACCTCTGGCGACTTGGCAAAACCGATAAACACACTACCATGCTCGATAGCATTGCCATAGGGCATGTTTTGTCGATACATAGGAATTTCCTTGCCCTGAGCGTCGGTCGCCTTACCTTTATTGATATGAGCAAATGGCGCTTTTTTATCACCGGAGAACTCAACATTATCCTCTTTGCTGCGACCTATCACCTGCTCTTGCTGTGATACGGCTAAATCGTTCCATTTATTCAGATTGTGTACATAACGCTGCAGGGTGATGTAGCTTCCGCCTTTATAAGCCGGATCTTCATCGCCAATCAGCACTGCATTTGCCCGAGCTTGATCCGTTGGATTCTCTGTGCCATCAACAAAATCTATCATGTCACGATCGATCAAGTATTGATAACCTTGCGTATCTTCAATCACCTCTGCAATAGGAGCAAACAAGTCGGCAACCCCCTTGGCAATCCTAAAGTTCAAATCCATACGCTCTGATTTAACATAAATAAAGATATCCCCTACCGTTACGGGAAAGTGGCGGCTAGCTTGTTTCATTTCGGTAAATGGGACTAAAGCCAACGGTTTAGGCTGCTGAAATAATTGTGCCCATGCCTGATCAGAAAATGCGACCAACCATTCGATATCAACAGCAGGATCCACCTGATTAACTGTCGATATCAACTTAGGCAATTGTTTTAATAGGGGTAAAAATTTTTCTTCTACATTAACATCAGAGCGTAATGACAAGGTAATAAAATCAGCAAAGGGACGACCGTCGGTGAGAATAGCATTTTGAATGAACATTTTTACCTCAGTTAATCTTGTGGGATTTAACTACACATAATCAATAATCATTGAAGATAAAGCAATACAAACAAGTATATACAATGGGGATATAGAGGCGATAAAAATATCAGGCAAGGCTGATTATAGAATAATTTTTTAGGGGTAATTGAAGAGATGGTGCTGATACCCGGAGTTGAACCGGGGACCTCACCCTTACCAAGGGTGCGCTCTACCAACTGAGCCATATCAGCATTTTG
>NZ_JBKFDK010000033.1:0-40973 GCF_046452435.1 Motilimonas thetidivivens | reverse complement strand
AAGTCAATCGTTAATTTCAACAAATTTTCGATTTTCTTTCGAGTGGGAAACCTCAGCTTCCGACTCCTTGATACTGCGTTGCGCTAGGCGCTGCGCCGTGTCAGTGGATGCGCATTATAGGGAGATTCGATTCGGGCGCAAGGCTTTTTTGTAAGAAAAATGCAATTAATTTAATACCACAACTTACTATCAAGTTATCCACAAGATGCTCCCAAGGTTATTGCAATAATGAGCCCCTGCGAGCAATAAAAAAGCCTTATCCAAAATACTTAGATAAGGCTTTAATTACTAAATGAACCCCAATTATTGACTCAAGCTTGGATCCCAATCTTTCCAAACCACTTCATAACCACGGGATTTCACCATCTGAGCCACCACGTTTGGCGCTCTGTCGTCCGATATTTCAAATTGCTCTAATGCTTTTTCTGATGTATCCGCATAGCCACCCGGTTGGGTGCTTGAGCCTGCGCTCATTGTTGTGATCCCCAAGGGGATAACATGATTGCGAAAATGTTCAGATTCACGGGTGGATAAGGACAACTCCACTTCAGGGCTAAATAAACGATAAGCACAGATCAACTGCACTAACTGTTTATCTGTCATGATCGACTTTGGCTGAAAGCCTCCTTCACAAGGGCGAAGGCGTGGAAACGAAATGGTATAACGCGTTTGCCAATACTTCTTTTCAAGATAAGCCAGATGAGAAGCAACAAAGAAACAATCGGTGCGCCATTCTTCCAAGCCAATCAAGCTACCTATCCCTATCTTATGGACACCTGCGCGACCCAACCTATCGGCGGTATCTAATCGATACCAAAAATCCGACTTCTTACCTTTAAGATGGTGCTCTGCATAAGTCACGGTGTTATAGGTTTCTTGATACACCAACACCGCATCTAAACCTAGCTCGATAAGCTCTTCATATTCATCCTGGTCTAGGGGCTGCACCTCGATGGTGATATGAGAAAAGTATTGTCTGATCAGCGGAAAGGCTTGGCGAAAGTATTCCATGCCTACTTTTTTTTCCGACTCGCCCGTGACCAATAGAATATGATCAAAACCCATTTTTTTAATGGCTTTGAGCTCAGCTTCCAACTGTTCCATATCTAATGTGGTACGGCGGATCTTATTACCCATGGAGAAACCACAATAGGTACAGATGTTACTGCACATATTAGATAGGTATAAAGGAATATAAAACTGCACCGTTTTACCAAAGCGCTGTTGAGTTAACGCCATCGACTTTTGCGCCATCTGCTCTAGGTAAGGCTCTGCAGCTGGCGAAATCAAGGCTTTAAAGTCTTCAATGGTTAAACGCGTCTTAGTTAGCGCACGCTCAACATCCTTTGCCGTCTTGCTGTATATAGATAGACGAACATCATCCCAATTAAGGGCTTTTAGCTGCTCGGCGAAGCTCATGCTCCCTCCAAGAAGGCAGTTAAAGGACTTGATGCCACGGCTTGCTGAACTTGCCCAGCGAGGCCTGCTTCATAAGCCATACGACCTGAAGCGACCGCCATGGCAAAAGCACGGCTCATGGCAACCGGATCGCCCGCTACCGCTATCGCCGTGTTCACAAGCACTGCATCCGCACCTAGCTCCATCGCTAGCGCGGCATGACTTGGACTGCCAATCCCAGCATCAACGATGACGGGTACATTGGCTTGCTCGATAATGATTTCCAAAAAGTCTTGCGTGCGAATACCTTTATTTGAGCCAATAGGGGCACCTAAAGGCATCACCGCGGCACAGCCTACTTCTTCCAAACGTTTACAAAGCACCGGATCGGCATGCACATAAGGCAAGACCACAAAGCCATCTCTGGCTAGTTCTTCTGCTGCTTTTAAGGTTTCGATAGGATCGGGTAAGAGGTATTTGGGATCGGGATGAATTTCAAGCTTCACCCAATTGGTTTGCAGCGCTTCTCTGGCTAGCTTAGCTGCAAACACGGCTTCTTTTGCCGTGCGCGCACCTGATGTATTAGGTAGTAAGTTCATGCCATTGGCAATCAGTGGCGCCAAAATATCATCATCACGGTTTTGCATATCAACACGTTTTAGCGCCATGGTGACTAACTGCGAGCCCGATGCCGCCAGCGCATCAACCATGCTTTGCTTGTCTGAAAACTTACCCGTTCCCGTGAATAAACGTGAACTAAAGGTTTTATCCGCTATGGTTAACATGATTAGCCTCCTGCTATGGCTTGAAACAAGGCGATATCATCGCCGTCCTGTAACACATGATCAGGCCATTCACTTCGACTGATAATGTTTTGGTTAATGGCTAACGCCATCCCTTGCTCAGCATGACCTAACGCACTTAACAGATCGATCACCTTAGTTGTTGCGTCAACCTGTTGTGCTTGGCCATTGATAAATATTGTAATTTCTTTCATATCTTTCTTTCTGCTTAAGCAGAGCATTCCCCATGTTGGCTGCATACGGGACAAGCCGGGTCTCGTTTAATCGCAAAGCTTTGCCAATTTAAAGACAGACCATCAAATAATTTAAGTTGATTTTTGATGCCACTGGGTAGCCCCACGATATACTTGATGGCCTCCAACGCTTGCAGTGAGCCAATGGTGCCAACAATCGGCCCAAGCACGCCCGAGTTGCTGCAATTTAGCGCTTGCTCCTCGGTTGATGGAAACAAACAGTGATAACAGGCGCTATCTGGCTGGCTAAAATCAAACATCATTAGCTGGCCTTCAAGGCGGATCCCCGCGCCCACGATCAGCGGTGTTTTCGTTTGGCAACAAACTTGGCTAATCAAATGTCGGCTCGCCAAATTATCGGTGCAATCCAAGACGATATCGGCTAAGCCAACTTCCATTGCCAGTTGGCTTTGTTCCATCTTTTTATTGATCACGCGAATGCGAATTTGATCATTAATTGCCGTTAAGCGCGCTTTGGCGGCATCGACTTTGGCTTGTCCGACTTGCTCTGTGTCATAACAAATTTGCCGTTGCAGGTTTGTCACATCTAGCTGATCAAAATCAGCCAGCACCAGCGAGCCGACACCAGCTGCAGCCAAATACATCGCAGCGGGCGCGCCTAAACCGCCCATGCCCATGATCAAAACCTTGGCTTGCTTGAGCTTTAGCTGCCCTGTTTCACCGACATTTTCTAGCAGCAAATGACGGCTATATCGAAGCGTCTCGGCATCGTTTAGCATGGGCTAAGACTCCATCACCGCATTAAAGGCATCGACCACAGCCTGCGGATCATCGGCTAAGGTAATGGCCGTGACCACCGCAATACTGCCTACACCGGTTTGCCATACTTGCGGCGCTCGCTCTAGGTTAATACCACCTATGGCCACGGTTGGAATGTCGTTCATTAAAGCGGCGTATTTTTCCAAGCGGATCAAACCTTGTGGCCGTGATGGCATATCCTTGGTTTGGGTTGGGAAAATATGACCTAGCGCGATGTAGCTTGGTTTGAGTTTTTTAGCGCGCAGCATTTCATAATAGCCATGCGTACTTAAACCTAGCCTTAAACCCGCGCGGCTAATTTGCGGTAACACGGCATCATTTAGATCTTCTTGGCCAAGATGCACGCCATAAGCCTGATGCTTGATAGCGAGCTGCCAATAATCATTAATAAACATGCGTGCGTTATATTGTTTACCCAAGGCAATGGCGGCAATGACATCAGCCTCTACTTCGGCGTCGGGTTTATCTTTAATTCTTAGCTGAAGGGTTTTCACTCCCATCTCGAGTAAACGTCGACACCAGTCCACCGAATCCACCACGGGATATAACCCTAACTTATCGGTACCACAAGAGGGGAAGCCTTGCCCTTCTGCCAGTTCACCTTGCAGATTCAGCAAGCGCCCTAGCTCAGAGCCCGGTAAAATTACCTCTGGAAAATCCACAGGATCGGTAGGCCAGCCCAAATGAGCCACCGGGCCCGGCCCTTTGCCTTTACTGGAAGCGGCTTTTAACCCTTGATTTAAGTAAGCTTTGGCAACCACCAAGGCATCTTCTATCGGATAATCTAGCGCTAATACGGTAGCAATGGCCGAAGATAAACTGCAGCCAGTGCCATGGCTATGTGGACTATCGATACGAGAAGTGCCCAGTACGATTTCGCGCTCGCCGTCGGTCCAAAAATCCATGCAGACATCGTCCACCAGCTCTAAGTGGCCACCTTTAATCAAGATGCTGCCACAACCTTTATCCAGCAATACTTTAGCGCTGCAACGAATATCATGGCTTGAAGTAATGATAACTTGAGTTAGCACTTCTAACTCATCCGCATTGGGCGTAAGCAAGTCGATATAGGGCAATAAGGTATCAATGACGGCTTGTTGCAACCCCACCTGCGCCATATTGGCACCACTAGAAGCCACCGCAATCGGATCATAAATAACATAAGGCTTATGGGCTAAATTAGCGAAAAACTTAGCCAATAGCTCCACTTGGCTGACCGTGGATAGCAGGCCCACTTTAATTACATCGGCAGGCATATCATCGGCAAGGGAATCCAGCTGGCTGAGAAACATCTCATCCGACACGGCTTCCACCAGCCTAACCGCAACCGAATTTTGTGCCGTGACCGCACTAATTACGCTGCAACCATAACCACCAAGGGCATTGATGGTATGCAGATCCGCTTGGATCCCTGCGCCACCACCTGAGTCACTGCCAGCTATGGTCCAAACAATCGGAGTACTACTTGAGTTATTGCTCATCTCTTACACCTAGGTCCGTTCACACAACACCAAATTATCTAAGTTAGCCTGCCATAATAACGGCAGGCTAACTCAAGGTTTCAACTCAAATCAAAGAATTACACTTGAGGCTGATAAATTTCAGCACCCTTTTCTTTAAACTCTTCTGATTTTTGTTTCATGCCTTCTTCGGGCGTTAAGGTAACCACTTCATCCAACAATTTGATTTGGATGTCACCCGCCTCTAATTTGGCAGCGTAATCACGTACATCTTGAGTGATCTTCATTGAACAGAATTTAGGACCACACATAGAGCAGAAGTGCGCAACTTTACCCGACTCTTGCGGCAAGGTTTCATCATGGAACGCACGCGCCGTGTCGGGATCTAAACCTAAGTTAAATTGATCTTCCCAACGGAATTCAAAACGCGCTTTCGATAACGCATTGTCACGGATTTGTGCACCCGGATGACCTTTAGCCAAGTCGGCAGCGTGAGCAGCTAGCTTGTAAGTCACTAGACCGGTTTTCACATCGTCTTTATTCGGTAAACCTAAGTGCTCTTTTGGTGTTACGTAACACAACATGGCACAACCGTACCAACCGATTTGCGCTGCACCTATGCCTGATGTGATGTGGTCATAACCTGGCGCAATGTCCGTAGTCAATGGACCTAAAGTATAAAACGGCGCTTCATGACACTTCTCAAGCTGCTCTTCCATGTTCTCTTTGATCATCTGCATCGGCACGTGGCCTGGGCCTTCGATCATGACTTGAACATCGTATTCCCAGGCAATCTTAGTCAGTTCACCTAAGGTTTTTAGTTCAGAGAATTGGGCTTCGTCATTAGCATCCGCCACCGAGCCTGGACGTAAACCGTCACCTAGCGATAACGCCACGTCGTATTGGGCACAGATTTCACAAATCTCGCGGAAATGCTCGTAAGCAAAGTTCTCTTTATGGTAAGTCAAACACCACTTCGCCATAATAGAGCCGCCGCGCGATACGATCCCCGTTAGACGATTCGCCGTCATCGGGACATAACGAAGCAATACACCCGCATGGATGGTAAAGTAGTCGACACCTTGTTCGGCTTGCTCAATCAAGGTATCACGGAAAATTTGCCAGTTAAGATCTTCAGCCACACCGTTTACTTTCTCAAGAGCTTGGTAAATCGGCACGGTACCGATAGGCACAGGTGAGTTACGTAAGATCCACTCACGCGTTTCATGAATATAACGACCGGTAGACAAGTCCATTACCGTATCGCCGCCCCAACGGGTAGACCAAACCAGTTTTTCAACTTCTTCTTCAATAGAAGAGGAAACCGAAGAGTTACCGATATTAGAGTTAACCTTAACTAAAAAGTTACGGCCAATGATCATTGGCTCAGTTTCTGGGTGGTTAATGTTACATGGGATAATCGCGCGGCCTTCGGCTACTTCTTTACGTACAAACTCAGGCGTGATGTTGTCAGGCAAGTTAGCACCGAAGTTTTGACCCGGATGTTGGAACTTTAAGCGCTCACTGCGCACACGTTCACGGCCCATGTTTTCGCGAATAGCTATGTATTCCATTTCCGGTGTAATGATGCCTTGGCGCGCATAGTGCATTTGCGTGACATTTTTACCCGGCTTAGCACGACGTGGCTTAGGTAAATGTTCAAAACGAATATGGTCTAAGCCTTCATCCGCCATACGCTGCTGGCTAAATTGTGAGGTTAGGCCTTCTAATTCTTCGGTATCATTACGCTCAAGTATCCATTGCTGACGTAGTTTTGGTAAACCTTTGTGTACATCAATTTCAACATTAGGATCGGTGTAGGGACCTGAAGCATCGTAAACCGGAATGGGTTCATTGGGTTCAAATTGCGGGTTTTCTTCGGTGCCACCAATGAAGGTATCGGCTTGATGAATTTGGCGCATGGCCACTTTAACGCCCGGTAATTTACCTTCAATAAAGATTTTTTCAGAGTTAGGAAATGACTCGTTACCGAGATTTTGAATGTATTCTTGAGCCGCTTTACGCGCTTCTCTTCTGCTAATAGCCATAAGCAATTTTCACCTTGATTCCAGTTAAGTGTGACGAATTGCTTGCCGAGAGGTGGAGGTATAAACCTATATAGATCTGTTTTTAAAAAGGTTTAGCCTTGTTCCCTTCGTAGGTCTTAACCCAATCAGGTTCCACGGATCCTGCAACTGCAGTCTCAGCCTTAGAGAAATATCTCCTTGGCACTCCGACAAGAGCGCTCAGTATAATCAAGGGCGGCAGGAAACAAAAGCAGGAAATGAACAAATAAACATCACGCTTAGAACCAAGCTGTCTAGCTCGAAGCCTCGAAAAAGGTGAGCTTACCGTGCTAATAAGCTAAAATAATTCTCATGACGGCAAATTGGAACCCACTCATGAAACAGCTTGATATCCCCTCACCCTGCGTGCGTAATTGCTGTTTGGATGAACAAGACATTTGCATGGGTTGCCATCGCAGCCTAGATGAAATCATTGCTTGGCACGACTGTTCTCACACGGAAAAACAAGCAATTATAAACAGAGCGCAACAGCGAGCACTAAAGGTTCGGCAAGTAGATGTCAAACTCCAGCCCCCCTTCACCCGGTAAGGACGCGATAATCTGGCCCGACATCTTTTGCGACACTAAGTTATATACTTGATTTAAGCCAAGCCCTGCCCCGTTCTGACGGGCTTTAGTGAAGAAAGGCTCAAAAATATGCTTTAACTCATCACTCGACACGCCTTTGCCTGAATCTTTATAGTTAAGCAAAATACCTTGCTCATGTGCCTGTGCCGAAATCCTTATCTCCATAGTCTGATCATCAATAAAGCCATGCTGCAGTGAGTTAAGCAGTAAATTCACTATCACTTGCACCAGTGCACCAGAAAAGGAGCGAACAGTAAGATCCTGAGCAATATCGTTATATACGGTTAACGGCTTGTTCTTCATTTCATGGTGGTAACTCAGCAAAATATTTTTTACCACCTCATGAGGAAATAACACGGCCAAACTATCTGAGATTTGATCAACGGCCAACGCCTTGAAACTTTTAACTAAGTTGGCGGCTCTCTCTAAATTGCTTTGAATAAGCTCCACGCTTTCTGAGCTGGTATCGGCAACATGCTGCAAGGCTGATTTTTTGATCGCACCAGTGGCTACCATCTCACTGAGCTGCTGACTCATTTCAGCCAGTAACGATGATGCAGTGATAGAAATACCCAAGGGGGTATTAATTTCATGGGCTACACCGGAGACTAACCCACCTAAAGAAGCTATTTTCTCTGCTTCCACCAGTTTTTCTTGGGTATCCACTAGCTGTTTGATTTTTTGCTCTAGCTCCAAGGTGCGTTTTTTCACTATCAATTCAAGCTCTTCATTCATTTTTTTAAGCTTAAATTCGGCGCGTTTTTTAATGATCACATGGCTCAACATAGAGCCTAACAAGCCAAAAATTTCTCGCATGTGAGGCGTGAGAGCACGATGATGCAACAAATTATCGGCAGCAATGAAGCCGATTGGTTTTTCCTTGTCCCACAGCATCACCATGGCCTGCCAGCCTTTACCTACCACCTTGTTATAATGCACCAAATCTTGATCTTGGAACACGGTGACATAATCGCGCCGTGTTATCGCCTCAAGTACAATGGGTGAATGGCTCAAAGGCTTAGTAAAACCTCGTTCATCAACGACATTACCAAATTCATCGGTGCCAAAGGTGCCTACTTGGTTTGAGCCTTGAAGGAGCAATAACCCTAGGCGTTCTATTTCTAATTTTTCCAGCGACAGCTCAACACTTCGACGATACAAGGTATCCATATCGGGGCAATTACTTAGCTCGACTGAAATCTTATGTAGATTTTTTAGTAGCTCCTTGAAGCGAGCACTGGATTGCTCCGAACCAAATACAGATTTAGTCGCAGCAACGGAATGGGATTCATCGCGAATAACGTATAACACGCAGTCAGATTTAGCGTGCACATAGCGCTCTAACACAACTAAAAAGGTGATGTTATCTTTGTTTCTAGCTTGGCGATAAGCGGCGGGCACATCATCTACATCAACATTGATTAGATCTTCAAACGACATCTGAGCAATTCTTTCAGCTGAATAGCCAAACATATTGCACATAGCTTGATTAGCTTTGAGCACCTTGTTGCTACGATCGCAAATAATCATGCCATCGGTCGTCTTAGAGTAATGTTGCTCTAGTAAATCAAATGAAACATTTTCAGTTACCACAAGCGCCCCTGCGTCATCTCCCTAACTAAATGAAGATTAGTCTATTTTTCTAGCGCTTGCAGAAAATGGCGATATTCTAGTAGAGCGACATCATCCTAACACCCACCCCAGAGCAAGTAAGCAACAATAAAGAAAACTAGCCATGGCAGTAATTTTAAGTGCCTGATTTAACAGCTCGCCATCCGTCGCTCGCTGCAATATCAGAGCCGCTTTCACCAACGGGATCAAAGCCAACAAAAAAGCATAATGAAATGGGCTGAAATCTAAGGTCGCTTGATAAGCCAAAGAGGTAAACAGCGCCAACACTAATAAGCCCCATTGATAACGCCGCGCCCCGCGCCGACCTAAACGCAGCGCTAGCGTTCTCTTGCCTGCCTTACGATCTGTATCTATGTCGCGGGTATTGTTGATGTTTAAAACACTGGTGGCTAGCGCCCCACAACTGATAGCAGGTAACAACACAGACCAATTCAAGCTAAGTTGATACAGATAGAAACTGCCCAGCACGCCCAATAAGCCAAAAAACAGAAATACGGATAAATCGCCCAATCCCATATAACCATAAGGGTGTTTGCCCATGGTATAAGTGATCGCGGCGACAATCGACAAAGCCCCTAGACCAACAAACCCCAGTAACTGCCAAATATCGTCAAACACATAATACAACAAGCCTAACCCTGAAATGGTGGCAAGCAAGGTGGTTACGCCGATAGCCACTCGCATTTGCGACTGAGTCACTAGGCCTGCCTGCATCACACGTAACGGACCAATGCGATGCTCATCGTCAGCGCCGGTCAGGGCATCACCATAATCATTAGCTAAGTTGGAAATAATTTGCAGCAAAATAGCGGTTAACAAACAAAGGAATAAAATAACGCCATCAAACACCTGATACTGATAGGCGAGACCAGCCGCCAAGATGATAGAGCCGCATGCCAGAGGTAAAGTGCGAGGCCGTATTGCAGGCAACCAAACCGCGCGCCAAGAATGTTGTTGCATTAAATTACCCTACCCTGCTATTGCGAAGGCTGCATTTTCCCTAAGATTCGGTTAAATTAGCAAGCACTTATACTAAATTCAGCCTCAACACGTGATGACCATTAGATCAGTAATGACCCATTTTCCAATGGGGATATCATAGGTTGAGTGACTTAAAAGACCCTCTTTGTGAAAGATTGATGCTCGCTTTTAACACGCTAAAACACACACTCACCACGTTACGCGCAAATGATGAAGGCTTTATCAGCATTCATCTGCCGCTCTCGCCGATCTCTTTATTGGCATGGTTAAAGGCTCAGCAACAGTTTCCACAAATATATCTCGGCGATAAAAATCACCAAGGCGAAGTTGCTTGTCTTGGCTGCGCTTGGCAAACCGACACCGCACATATTCCAGCAACGTTAAGCAAGGCAAGACTCTATGGCGGTATGGGATTTTCAGCATCAAGCCAATGGCCAGACTTTCCCCATTGCCAATTTATTTTACCGCGTATCGAAATTCGTCGTCAGGGCAAAATTAATAAGTTGATTTGCAACCTCTACTGGGCAGAAACCGACTTTGCGACAGAAATCAATGCAACCCTTGCCCTTTTGGCCAATCTCAGTGAACCAAGCAAACTGGATTTCCAACCCAGTCAGCTAATCAGTCGCCAAGATTTACCCAATCAAAACGACTGGAGCAAATTAGTACGGCACGTCACCAAAGCCAGCTTTCAGCAGCATACGGCCAAGGTCGTGTTATCACGCCAAACCAAACTCACGTTAGCGAATGCGGTCGACCACCATAGCTTATTGCACCAATGGCAAGCGCTAAATCCTAACTGTTTTAGCTTCCTCATTTCTTGGTCAGCTCAGGCGCACTTTTTAGGCTGCACTCCCGAGCGTTTATATCTGCGCAGCGGCGCTCGTTTAACCACAGAGTCGCTGGCCGGCACCATGCCACGAGGCTCCAACCAAGACGATGACCAAGAATATTGTGAGGCGTTACTTCACCAGCGCAAGTTTAAACGTGAGAATCAGTTAGTGTTAGAGGACATCTTGGCGCACCTTAAACAGGTCAGTTACGATATCGGCTTAGATACCATAGGCGTCCTCAAACTCAATCATATTCAGCACTTAAAGCAACGTATTCACGCTTACTTAAAGCCAGAGGCTAATGATTATGAGCTGCTGTCGACACTTCATCCCACTCCTGCCGTTGGCGGAACCCCGCGGGAGAACGCGCTGCAATTTATCAATCAGCACGAGCCTTATCAACGCGGCTGGTATGCAGGTGCAATAGGGGTATTAAACCAGCAACAAAGCCAATTTGCCGTGGCAATTCGCAGCGCCTTGGTGCGCAGCAATGAAGTGTGTTTGTTTGCTGGAGCAGGGATAGTGAAAGGCTCTTTGCCCGAGCATGAATGGCTAGAATTAGAGCATAAAATCGCCACCCCACTGCAACTGTTAACAGTGAGTGTTAATGGTAAGGCGCCATAACGGACTATCACAGACTAAACTCATCGTGCCAAAGCTAACCACGGATAATGACCTATGAAATTAACACCAGCCAGTAACATTAGTCTTTTATGGGGCCAACTGATCATTGAAAGCTTAGTGCGAAATGGTGTGGAGCACGTTTTCATCGCCCCAGGCTCTCGCTCGACACCACTCACCTTGGCCGCTCATGCGCATCCCAATGTGGTTTTGCACACCCACTTTGATGAGCGTGGCCTTGGTTTTTTTGCGCTCGGTGCGGCAAAAGCGTTAGCGGCTCCCGTTGCCGTCATTACCACTTCGGGCACCGCGGTAGCGAACCTTTATCCGGCGGTGATTGAAGCCAAATTAACCCAAGTCCCGCTGATTATCTTGTCCGCAGATCGCCCCGAAGAATTACAGCAATGCGGTGCCAATCAAGCCATAGATCAAGTAGGGATCTTCGCCAGCCACACGGTATGGGACATAAACTTAGCCACCGCCAGCACACAAATCCCAGCAAACTACTTACTCACGCAGGTGGAACAAGGCTTATTTATCCAGCAGCAACAAGCTGGGCCGATCCACATTAATTGTAAGTTTCGTGAGCCTTTTTACGCCAAACAGCAAAGCCAAGATTTAAGCCATTACCTTGCTTCTATCAATCCTTGGTTAATCAGCGGCGCGCCTTATTTGCAAAAAACCACAGGCTCTTCCAGCATCCCCCCATTGAGTGACTGGGCTGAATTACAGCAACAACGTGGCATTATAGTTGTAGGGCGACTAACACAAATAGAGCAGGCGCAAGACCTTGCCGCCTTTGCTCAATCCCTTGGCTGGCCATTGTTAATGGACATTCAATCCAGCGGTAAAGGTCACCCTTGGGCACTCAATTATTACGATCAATTACTGCATCACCCTGAATTTGTTGAGCAATTAAATCAAGCTGAACTCGTACTCCAGTTTGGCGATCGCTTGGTGTCTAAACGCTTATTACACTTTTTAAGCCAAACCCGTGCGCGTTTAATTCAGGTTCAGCCTCACCTAGATGCAACCAGCCCAAACCACATCATGGGACAATATTGCTGTGCTGAGATTGAGCCTTGGCTACTCGCTCATCCAGTGAATCAACATCAGCCTTGGGGCGCTGCACTTTATCAAGCCGATCAAGCCATGGCCCAACTAATTGGGCAGCAAGGTTATGAACTGACAGAATTTTCCGTCGCTCATAGCTTAACCCGCCTAGCCCCTGATAACAGCGCCCTGTTTATTGGTAACAGTTTACCCGTGCGTTTGATGGATATGTTTGCCGAGCCTAATTCAAAGCAGCAGCGCATTTTTACCAATCGCGGAGCCAGCGGCATCGACGGTCTATTAGCGAGTGCTGTCGGGGTGGCGACCATCCTCGACCATCGCCCGACCACCTTGTTAATTGGCGACACATCCTTGCTTCATGATCTCAATTCACTCGCCTTGTCGTCACAACTGCAATCGGCCTTGGTCGTCATCGCATTAAACAACGATGGCGGCAGTATTTTTAACTTACTCCCGTTACCTGACGATGAAGCCGTAGCGGAGCAATGTTATCAATTGCCTCACGGCCTCGATTTCGCTAACGCGGCCAAGATGTTTGGTTTGCAATACGTGAAGCCCTGCAGCCAGCAAGAATTTGAGTTAGATTATGCCGCAGCATTAATTGAGCCGGGCATCACCCTGATTGAAATCTGCGTGCCCGCCAAACAAAGCAGTGAGATGATCCAGCATTTGGCAACGCAAGTACCACAACTTGAACTGTAACAGCGCCATATGTCATCAAGCCAATTAAATGCCCAGCCTTTACATTGCCGTTATCACTTATCGGGCAAAGGCATACCTTGGGTGTTTATTCATGGCTTGTTGGGTAGTGGCGATGATTGGCAGCATGTCATCGCACATTTGCCAGCCGGGCACAACTGGTTATGTTTGGACTTACCTGGCCATGGCGGCAGTCGCGACGTTAAAGTAAGTCAGCAGGCAGGTTTTGCCGAAACGGCAGCCTTGATTGCAGCTTGTTTAAACCAGCTAAACATTCACTTATGCCACCTTGTCGGTTATTCGCTGGGGGGGCGGATCGCGATGTATTTTGCCAGCCAATACCCGCAATATATAAACACCTTAGTGCTCGAATCAGCTCATCCTGGTTTAACCCATAGTGCAGAGCAAACCGCCCGTCTGTCCCATGATCAAGCGTGGGCAACCCGTTTTGCCCAGCAACCCATTGACCACGTTTTAACAGCTTGGTATCAGCAAGGCGTGTTTGATGACCTAACGCCAAAGCAAAAAAGCGCGCTATGCCAGATCAGAGCACACAACCATGGCCCTGCGATTGCTCACATGCTCATGGCAACTTCTTTAGGTCGACAAGCTAATTTGACCCCCAACCTGCAAAACGCCAAATACCCAATCCGTTATTTCGTTGCCGAAAATGATGCCAAGTTCAGTGCCATCGCAAAGCTGTTAACACAGCAAGTCCCCCAATTAGATTTACAGCCATTTCCTGAGGCGGGTCATAATATTCATTGGGCCAAGCCGCTAGAATACGCCCAAATATTAGAGCAACGGGTAGGCTTACAACGCTAGCGAAGTGCGTTAGTTCGATCAAAGCAAGGCAAAAGCCCTAGCCAAACAGACGATTTACAATAAAATATCAATAAAACATGCTAGTTGAATCATCCAGTCAATCTCATGATAGGCGTTCACAGCATTGATATTCAGCAAACTAATTCTTTGTATTCAAGGTTCAAAATGACAATGTCAAAAATTCAAACAGCCCTCGACTGGCAAACTTGTGATAATGGTTATCAAGATATTCTTTATCATAAAGCCGAGGGGATCGCCAAAATCACCATCAATCGCCCTCAGGTGCGTAATGCCTTTCGCCCATTAACCGTAAAAGAAATGATCCACGCGTTGGCGGATGCGCGCTATGACGATCAAGTCGGTGTCATCATTTTAACCGGACAAGGCGATCTGGCATTTTGCTCTGGCGGCGATCAAAAAGTGCGCGGGGACTCGGGTTATCAAGATGACTCCGGCGTACATCATTTAAATGTGCTGGATTTCCAACGCCAAATCCGCACCTGCCCGAAACCCGTTGTGGCCATGGTGGCAGGGTATGCAGTTGGCGGCGGTCACGTCTTGCATATGATGGCAGACCTGACTATCGCAGCCGAAAATGCCCAATTTGGCCAGACCGGTCCCAAAGTAGGCTCGTTCGATGGCGGCTGGGGTGCAAGCTATATGGCTCGTATTGTCGGCCAGAAAAAAGCCCGCGAAATTTGGTTCTTATGCCGCATGTATGATGCCCAAGAAGCCTTAGACATGGGCCTAGTAAACACAGTAGTGCCGCTTGAAAAGCTAGAACTTGAAACCGTCCAATGGTGTAAAGAAATGCTACAAAACAGCCCAATGGCACTACGCTGTCTAAAAGCCGCACTGAATGCCGATTGTGATGGCCAAGCTGGGCTACAAGAATTAGCAGGCAATGCCACCATGCTGTTTTATATGACCGAAGAAGGTCAAGAAGGCCGCAATGCCTTTAATGAAAAGCGACCACCTGACTTTGCCAAGTTTGGCCGCAATCCCTAGTGAGTCGGACTCGTTAAATGGCGTTACGTCATGTTGAAGTCTATCGAGGTTCATTGGCGCTAAAGCAGCCAATGAACTTTGCTGGCGTGCAGCTCAAACATCGCGATATCGCTTATGTGTGCGCTTTTAATACCAAACTGAAACAACCAGTACGCGCTGAGCTGGCTCCCTTACCCGGTTTTAGCCGCGAGACCTTAGATCAAGCCATCAATGAGATCTTAGACGCAGCCCAAGGTAATCAGCGCGCGCTTACTTGCCCTAGTGCCGCGTTTGCTTGGGACTGTTTAGTGTATGGAATTACCCCTAAGCACGTGCCGACAGACATTCCCTTGTTACAGGGGCAAGCGCCACAGCTGATTGAAGATTATCGTGAGTTAAACTGCCCCGAGCGAATTAAGCTCAAGGTAGCTAGATTGGATACGGCGACAGAGTTGGCCAATATCGCCAGTCTCGTGGCATTAAACCCGAACTTACGATTGCGCCTTGACGCCAACCAAGGTTGGAGCTTGAGCCAAGCGCTGCAATTCTGCCAACAGCTTTCTCCAGTCAATATCGAATATATCGAGGAGCCCTGTAAAAGCATTACCGATACCTTAGATGCACTGCAGCCATCAGGCATCGCAATCGCGTTAGATGAGCAATTACAACAACCTCAATGGCCGATGCAGCATATGCATGAGCCCGCCATCAAGGCATTGATCATCAAGCCCAGCTTGATCGGTAGCTTTAGCCGCATCCAATCTTTACTTTGTCTAGCCAAACAGCATCAGCAACGAGTGATTTTGAGCAGCGCATTTGAAAGCCCTTATGGTTTAGGGCTCTTGGCCAACTTAGCCAAAATTTGGACACCGAACGAAGTACCAGGCTTAGATACCAGTAAATATTTTGCCGACCCAAAACCGGGCGAGCATTGGCAAACATGGCCTAAACGTAGCGCTAGCGTGAGTGGAAATATATGAGACAAATCGCGCCAGAGCAAATTCCGTGCCCCATTAAGGCTCAGCTTGCTTTACGGCCTGAGGCTATCGCCATTTACCGCCATGCACCAGACGCCTCATTAAGCTACGGCGAGCTTGACCAAGCTATTTCCGGATTAGATCTAGCACAAATGCCAGCAGGTGAAGCTATGGCGGTGATCCTTGAACAACCACTCGATTTGATCGTTTGGTTATTGGCCTGCTTGCGCCATCGCGTCATCTTTTGCCCTATCAATCCGCTTTTTTCTGATCAGGAAATCCAGCAACGATGCCACAACGCAGGCATTAAGTATTACATTAGCGATAATGGGCGTCATATTGCAGGGCTCACTAAGTTCGTTGCAGCTCATCGCCACTCTCACGCAAGTGCACACCCAAACGCTCACCAAAGCGCACACACCAGCGCACATTTGGCTCTTTCCCAACCTGCAACATTGGTTTTCACTTCGGGCAGTAGCGGTCAGCCTAAAGCGGCTCAACACAGCTTAAGCAATCACTATTACAGTGCCCTAGGCTCTCAACAACTGATCCCTTTTAAGCAAGCAGACTGCTGGTTGTTAAGTCTACCGCTATACCATATTGGCGGTATCGCCTTAGTTTTTAGGGCATTGTTCGCGGGTGGCAGTATCGCCTTGGGCAGTAAAAACCTGTGCCAAGATTTGGCTCAATTTCCGGTTTCCCATGCGTCGCTGGTTCCCACCCAAGTTTATCGCTTACTGCAACAGGAGTGCGGAGCCAGCACACTGCAATTGCGTTATCTTCTGGTAGGAGGAGCGGCGTTAAGTGACTCGCTAATCAAGCTGCTGGCAACACAACCTTTTGCCAGTTTTGCCAGCTATGGCTTAACCGAAATGAGCTCGCAAGTTGCCACAGTGAAACTTGGCCCTGACACGTTACAGCCGCTGCAATATGAAATCTTGCCCTATCGCCAAGTGAGTATCAGGGATAAAGCTATCATGCTCAGCGGTCCTTGTCTGTTTATGGGGTATCGCGAGCAAGGGCAGCTCAGGCCATCGCCTGCGCCATTAAACAGCAAAGATAGCGGTAGCCTACAAGCACAAACGCTGCAAGTAACGGGTCGATTAGATAATATGTTTATTGCGGGCGGAGAAAATGTACAACCAGAGCAAGTAGAGCAAACCCTAGCTAATTTTGACATGGTTAAACAGGCCATCGTCGTCCCCATCGCCGATCCAGAGTTCGGCCAAATTGCAGTGGCCTATATTGATTGGCAAACGCAAGCCAATCCACAGGGTCTAAGCCAAATGTGTCGTCAGCACCTCGCGCCATGGCAAAGGCCAAAACATATTCTACCTTGGCCCAAGTGGCAGGGGTTAAAACCTAACCGCAAGGCGCTGCAACAGCAAGCAGAACAAATTTTAACCAAATCATAAAAGCCGAAAAAATCTTTGCGTTCTGTCACGTTTTAACCGCCGCTTATCTCACGAATACACCAATTATCACTCGCTATTTGCGCTTTAATTTATCTGCGCTATAACTATAGCCGTCTCTGACAGCATCACTTGGCTAGCCAAACAAAAATCTAGCTAATGGGGGTTTGCAGAGTTGAATGACACGCCACAAATGAGCTTGCATCAAAAAACAAAAAATAAGCTTGGTGTCGTCATTCTGAAATAAATCTTCTATAGCCTATTTGCTATTAGATGGGTCGAATCTTAAAAACTACTTTACGCTTGGTTGCCCAACTGCAGCCGGGCATAAGCTTTAATAAAATTCGATATTTTTTGGAGATACAATGAACGACATTCATAAGTTAGAGATCTTACCAGGTAGCCAAGCATTAGCCTCTGTTGCTGCTTTTCAAAACCTAAGCTCTGATTTAAACGATTACCGTATGCAGCTAGTTGATTTACATCAGACAATGATTAAATCTGGCTTCACCATCTCCGTCGACGCTGCGGAGTGGGTACGAGAAAGAGGACGTGATTACCTACACAACCCTAAGTTATTCGAAAATGCACCTCTTACATACGTATGTACTTTGTTGTGCGAATTATTCAAATCGAGAAGCATCGACGACATCAGTAAAACCATCTCGCCAGCAACCCTAAATACCATGCTAGCGCGTTTAAACAGTTTCAAACTACACTAAAAAATACTTGTCTACACCCATTCTTGGCCGATGTTTATCGGCCTTTTTTTTACCCTTAATTTCGCTTACCGAACAATAAATGAACCCCTTCTCTCCTCCAGCATGCTCCGTGTTACATCCACTCAATCGAGTCCCAGTTTGCATTTTAAAATGCAAAACATGTTGCTAACGCCAACCTAACAAAAAAAATAAACATAACAAAACAACAACTTAAATCTTGGAATAAAACTTGAAGACACACCTTCAACTATTTAGGAGGTGATATATGAAAACCCACACTAAGCTACTGTCACTGGCGTGCTTGATTGGCTCAGGAGCCCTTTTTGCAAGCCCAACCATCGCATCTGAACCTTTTGCTACCTGTCCTAGCAAAGCGTATCTATTCCAAGGCAATCCAGTCACCGTTTACGGCGTTAACTTGGTATCTGGCTCAAATAACATTTTGCAAGATGACACAGGTATAGAAGGTAATATCAACGGACTGGGATTTAATGATCAAGACAGATATATCTATGGCTTCAATACCACCCTGTTTCAGGTGGTCAGGTTAGACAGCGCTTTTCAAGCCATTTCCTTGAATGTATCGGGGTTACCACAAAACAAAACTTTTTTTGTCGGCGATGTTTTTAATAACGTTTATTACCTTTATCGCAAGGGCACAGGGTTTTATCGAATTGACTTATCTCCCCTAGCGCAAGATCCATCAGCGCCATTAACAGCTGTACTCATTAATGGAAGTGCGAACCTTAACTTAACCGACTTTGCTTTTAATCCACAAACCAATCAGTTATATGGGGTTGATAACCAAACAGGATTGCTTTACCAACTTGATCCAAACAATGGCAACACGCTTCTCATTGGCGACACCCAAGAGCTAGGTACCTTTGGTGCCATGTATTTTGACGTAAATGGTTTTTTGTATTTATCGCGAAATCAAGACGGCCAAATTTACCGAGTTGATCTCTCTAACCAAGAAAAAATCGCCTCTGGGCAAGTTAAGGCAATCAAGTTTGCCGATGGCCCTAGCTCGAACCAAAATGACGGCGCGCGGTGCGCCAACGCCCCAATTATCGACGAAGACACCCCAGCCAATATCGACTTTGGTGATGCACCAGCCAGCTATGGTACTAACCTAGCGGATAATGGCGCACGCCATGAGCTTGACCAACTCACTTGGCTGGGATTTAGCCGTCCTGATGGGGAATATGACGGGCCAACGGGGGCTCTTTCTGATGATGAAACCAACCTCGCCGACGAAGATGGTGTCGGTTTTGTCACCGCCCTTGAGCCGGGACTCCACAGCGTCATCAAGGTACAAGCTTCAACTTCAGCTTACCTATCCGCTTGGTTTGATTGGAACCAAGACGGTGATTTTGCCGATGAAGGAGAGCAGAGCTTACAAGACTACCCCGTGATAGCGGGAAGCAATGAAATCGTGCTATCAATTCCGCTCGATGCAGTCTCAGGCAATACATGGAGTCGTTTTCGCGTCAGCCAACAAAGCGGACTCAATTTTGATGGTGGGGCAAAATCAGGCGAGGTAGAAGATCACGCCATCACTATTGCTCCCAGCAATGCTTACCTACGTCATTTTCCCAGTGAGAATGGTTGGGTCACACTGGCATTTGAAGACAATTGGCCGCAAATCGCCGACTACGATATGAATGATGTAGTCATGCGTTATCGGATCACCGAAATCATCACAGATAACGCCGTGGCCAAAATCATCATTGCGGGTCAACTACAAGCGCTTGGAGCCAGCTATCCCAGTGGATTTGCTGTGCGTTTACCTAAGGTGTTAGCAACGAACATTGCCACCAGCAAGTTACGTCTACAGCATCGTGATCGCGTGGTGCAACAAAGCCCACTCGAAACAGACATGAGCGAGGCGAGTTTTATCATCACCGAGAACCTCAACGACGAAGTGCCCACTGGCTGCGATTATTATCGCTCTCTAGTAGATTGTCGTCAGGAATTGAGTTTCGATTTTAGTCTTAATATTAGTTTTAATCAGGCCGTTGCATTAACCGACATGCCGGCTGCGCCTTACGATCCATTTATCTTTGCTACACCGGGTCGCTATCATGGCGACGGCTTTGCTCAGCACCCCGGCAGAGGCCTAGAAATACATTTACCCGATCAAGCCCCTACAGAAAAATTTAATACCGATTTTTTCAATCTGTTTGACGACACCAGCGACCCACAAATCGGCCGATATTTTAAAACCACCAATAACCTACCTTGGGCATTAATGATCTTTGATAAGTGGCAATGGCCGAAAGAGCGAGCCGACCTATTACAAGCCTATCCGCAGTTTAGAGCCTTTACCGAATCAAGCGGACAGCAAAGCTTAGACTGGTTTAGCCCAAGCAACGCGATCCAAGAACACTTGTACTGAAAATGACTACAGCAACTCAACATCTATCGATGAGGATAAAACAATGAATATGATCCAATTACCCCATTTTCAATTAAGTATGCTGTTAATGTTTGCCCTTACCGCTTGCGGTGGCGGAGGCGGGGGTGGCGCAAGTGATAGCGCTGAAGCGCAAGTTAGCCTAACTCCTTCACCAACGGTTGAGGTAACTCCGGCTCCCAGCCCCGAGCCAACAATGTCACCACAGCCGGATGAGCAAACAACAAAAAACTTAGTTGCGCCGGCTGATTTCGACTTTGCCCCCGATAACAAGGTGACACTGCAAGTGGAGCTCCATGAACTACTGGATCAGCGAGCTTACTTCTCTCTTTATCAAAGTTACCATCAACATCAAGATGGGAGCCTTACCCCGTTTTATGCTAGCCGAATTGTTGCTACAGGCTTAATTCAAGGCAAACTCAACACCAGCCTATCACTGGCCAAAGCACAAACTCAGTACCTAGCCGAAATATGGTTTTACGATGGACGCAGGCCCCTGCAGCAAATCCTCTATGTAGAACAAAACCAACTTATTTGGCAATAACTTCTAAATGATGAAGCAATCACTCGCTGTTAAAACTGACAGGGGTGGTTGCCTTAACCCCATAAAGTCACCATTTCGTCCAGAACCATCATATAAATGTCATGATAAACGGTAAAAATACGCAACCAGTTGGAAAAATAGACCGATAAACTGTAGCTTTCGAATTGTAAGCAAATTAGCTTGTGAGACATTCGCCATACATAGTGTAAGAATTAAACCTAATTTGGCTAAGAAAACCCTGTTTTATCAGATCACAAAAAAGCCACGGAATAGAATTTACCCTTTTTAATACATAAGGTTAAATAAGCCTTTAATATTCTACATAGAGGATTTCCCCTACTTTTTCTGTTTTATGCTATTCCGCTATAGCTAAAAACCCTTATATTTAACCCCGCAAGGAAGCAAAGAGACACGAACAGGATGTTTGGTCTCAATGTCAGATAGGATGTCTGGCAATCAGGATGATAAATGGAACGCTGCAGGAAGCAGTAAGGGACACCTCCAGGACGGAGATAGAAAACAAATCAGGATGGTTTGTTAGGCTAGGATGGCCAAATAAGGGACAACTCACAGGATGTGAGAAACGGATAAAGCCTAGGGATTAGGTATAAAAGTCAGGGAGCGCAGGGAGCACCATACATCAAGGAATTCGATGTTTTGACTACAAGGGGCGATATCTTCGGATATCGCCCCGTTTTTTTGCCTCCATTCAACCTTATTCAGCAAAACAGCTTTTACAGCCTCAACGGTCACCGTGTTATTCCCAGCGTCTTTCAAGTTAGTCGTCACCAATGACATGTCACCTGCTCTAAACTCACTCTTGTCATTTTTATGTCATGATGAAACAGCAAAATAACGGCATGAACTAACATTATTTGCGACAAGTGGAAAATAACACGACTGGCAAGTTATCCGCTTGTGAGACATTAGCCATTGCATGCGTGAGCATTTGGCATTTTATCTATCAGAATAACTTGTAACTTACTGCTAAAAATCCGCCGTATAAAAACACCTATTCTTTTTATTTCAATAACTTAATAAAGAATAGATTATTTCTGTACAGGTTTTCCCCTATTTTTTATTTTTTCTCAAGCACCTCACCGGCCAAAAACAGGTATATTTAGTCCCGCAAGGAAGCAAAGAGACACGAACAGGATGTTTGGTCTCAATGTCAGATAGGATATCTGGCAATCAGGATGATAAATGGAACACTGCAGGAAGCAGTAAGGGACACCTCCAGGACGGAGACAGAAAACAAATCAGGATGGTTTGTTAGGCTAGGATGGCCAAATAAGGGACAACTCACAGGATGTGAGAAACGGATAAAGCCTAGGGATTAGGTATAAAAGTCAGGGAGCGCAGGGAGCACCATACATCAAGGAATTCGATGTTTTGACTACAAGGGGCGATATCTTCGGATATCGCCCCGTTTTTTTGCCTAAAAATCAGCCTTCCCACTCATCTTCAGACACTCACTAACCCACCTGCACAAAATGCGCATTATTGGGCGTAGCCTCTAACGACCATCGATAAGCAGTCAGTTTATTATCGCCACTGTAATCGGTACATATAACCTTATCGGACTGAGCATGAGGCTGGCCTCTGAGCCAATAATGACCATTAAACACTAACCCTTCTCGACCAAAGCCACGTAACGGCTCTCGTATTGGCAGGGTGGGAATATATTGCTCTTGGCCATATGGCACCAATGCCAACTCGCGATAATCTTGCGGCTCAGGCAACCACCATTTAGCCCGAATATCATTGCGTTGATGGCCATGCTTATCATTGAAAAAATAGCCTGTAGGCAAGGTAACTTCAGGGCCTTTTAGTAATTTTTCTATCGCTTCGTATTGCCAACTGCCGCGTTGGCAGGCCTCTATCCAAAGACTATCAGGCAAACTGTTATCAGGGTTAAGCATAGGTCGTAATTGACCTATCAAGGGCTCTGACCAAGCCGCGTGAATAAAGCCTGCACCATTAAGCTCTAGAAATAATGGCAAGCTTTTAAACCAGTTAATCGCAGCTTGATACGCGTTAGGTTGGGAGGCAAACTCCGCCAAAAAGGCCTTATGCTGGACCCGATTTTTATTGCTATGTGGACGTAAAAAACGACTACTGTCATTGGGGTCTGGGGTTGCAAAAGCCACTGCATTAAATTCGTGATTGCCAAGCACCACTTGAGCTGAGCCCGCCGCTACCATTTTTTGTATTAGGTGCAATGTCTCGCGCTGCTGCGGGCCGTAATCTATGATATCGCCAATGAAAATTGCTTGGCGTTCGGGATGCACAAACACACCGGACTGGCGAGAATAGCCAAGCTGTTCAAGTAATTTGACTAACAAGTCAGCTCGACCATGAACATCGCCAATGACATCATATCCTTGCAATTATTGACTCCCAATTCCCGTTAGGTGATTTGCTATAGCAAGCTGTTACGATTTGTTCCCAGCTAAGGGTATTCACACATGTCTGAAAACGTCCCATTATTGATCATTTTTACTCACAGGGGCGACCTGAGCACTCATCAATTTACGCTCCAACCAAGTTAACCAGCCTGATGACACCGGGCGAGTCACTTTAACTAACTGCTCTAGTTCATGATTTTGTTGGCGCACACGTTGTAGCTCTTGTTGTAAAACTAAATTATGTTGCACCAAATGATAGAGAGAATGTGGTTTATGCGCGAATAAATGCTGAATTAACTGCGCGGTTTCAAGATCGATATTGACCTCGTGATCATGGCGAACCCTATCAGCAAGGGCGATGATTGCGCTTGCTTGTTCAACGGGCATAAATGTCACCTAAAAAAGCCAAATAAATGGAATCAAGAACGCGCTGAAGAGTGTTAAAAATAGATAAGTTCATGGCTACTCCTACAAGTGACGGCAACCATGCCAATGGGGACTCCTGTCAACAAACAAAACAACCGCTACAACAAAGCATAACTAATATAGCTTAATTTAAGAAAACCGATTATTTAGATCGTTTTTTGTTGATGTGTGCACATTATGCTGAATTAGTGAAACAGATCAAGCTACCAGTCATAGTCTATGGCAATCTCATACTGCTATCATTTAGGTATACTTTCGATCCACAGCAGGAATCCACACAATGCAATTAGATGAAGTTTTCTCCAAACTAAAACAACTCCCAGTCGTTCCCGCTTTATTAGCCGAGCTGATGGAGAGCTTTGGAGATGACAACGCGCGCATTGATGTGCTGGCAAAAAAGATCGCAATGGATCAATCGCTGAGTGCTAAGGTTATCAAAATGGCCAACTCGGCAGCTTATCGCCGCGGTAAAGAAGTTACCTCGATTGAACAAGCCGTCATCCGCCTTGGCTTTAATACCATGCGCAGTATCGTCATTGCATCAGGTATCAGTAGCGCATTTCCAGCCACCCCCGGTTTTGATAAAAACAAATTTTGGGCCGATACCTTCCGCGTTGCCACCATAGCGAAAGCGCTCGCTAAGCACACCAAGGTTGAGCCAGAAACAGCTTTCACTTGCGCCATGATGCATAATATCGGTGAGATTTTATTACAATCTAGCCTACCAGAAGAGATGGCATTGGTTGCCATGTCGATAGAAAACGGCGCGAGCCGCATTGAAGCTGAGCGCGAAGTGTTGGGCTTTGATTATAGTCAGGTTGGAGTGGAGCTCGCAAAACGCTGGAACTTCTCGACCACCTTCATTAATGCCATCGAGCATCAGTTAGATCCTCTTTCTTTCGAGAATGTCTCATCTGAAGCTATCTTGATCCGCCTCGCCGTATTCATTAACTTTGCATGGAATGCGGGCGTACCGGCACAAGCTATTGTCGGTCGTTTCCCTAAAGCCTTAGCCGATTACTTGGATATCAACCCTGAGTCATTAGCGGGCCAACTCGATGACTTACAACATCAAGGCAACGAGCTTGCCATGTCATTGGGGCATTAAAACTAGCCATAGTGGCGTTAGCACTAACACTAGCGCCATTTTTTTCATGTCGAAAAGGTCGCTTTTGAGCGATATTAAGTGACTGTAATGAGAAGGGGTTCCTTCTTCACTAGCCTAGGGTACCCCCAATGACATGATTACCTCCGCCTATATGCCCATTAGCCAAACCGAGCTCAGTCAGTTAGTTAAATACGGTAAACAAAAACAAACGTCTTATTTGGTGATCAAGCCGCAGCAGTAAAAAGCGCGCTATCGTGAGCTAGGTGTGATTTTGCTCGCAAAAGCTAGCTGTTAAGGGGAAAAAAGGGAGATTGCCTCTACCAAAACCCGCAATTTGACTAACAATTAATACGTTGTCATCTACTCCGTTTTATCTATCAGAGGCTTACATGGAAATACAAACACTTTTTAGCCAATTAGATAAGTTACCGACCATACCAAAAGTCGTTCAAGAGCTTATTCAAACCTTTAATAACGACGATGCAGACATCGTTGGCGTTGCCCAAAAAATCGCTTTAGACCCCGTTATCAGTGCCAAAGTGCTACGTTTAGTTAACTCGGCGCACTTCAGCCGAGGTAAAGAAGTCACCAGCATTGAAGATGCGGTGATCCGATTAGGATTTAATACGGTGCGCACCTTAGTCATGGCCTCGGGCATTTCATCGTCATTCAAACATTTTGATAGCTTTGACCAAAATGCGTTTTGGGGTGACACCTTCCGTGTTGCCAGCATTGCCAAGTCCCTTGCGAAGCAGACCAGCCACCCAGCCGATACCGCTTTTACCTGCGCCATGTTACATAACCTCGGTGAGTTGATAATTTTAATTGCCGACACACCAGAAAACGAGGCGGCCATTACAGCGAAAGTTGACCAAGGCCTAACACGGGAAGAAGCCGAGCAAGATGTACTTGGTTTTAACTATGCCAAAGTGGGAGCAGAGCTCGCCAAACGCTGGAAGTTTTCCGATCATTTCGTCCACGCTATTGAAGATCAGTTATCGCCACTGGAAGCCGAAACATTTAACTTTGAGGCGGGTTTTATCTGCATGGCCAGTTTCTTTAACCATGCTTGGCAACAGGAATGGAGCGAAGAAGAGATCGTTGAACATTACAACAAGGCGCTCGCTATTCGCCTTGAATTAACCCTAAGTGATATTCTCAATGCCAAAGAAGCCATTCTAGCCGAGAGTAAAGCGCTGATTGAGTTGCTTGATTAACAACAAATCGATTTGGGATGACGTGAGGGCATAATCGCCCTCTTTTTTATGGTCTCAAATAAGATTACTTCGCTTGAAAGCCCTGCAGCCATCGTTCAAAACCTTCTCCGGTTTCGGGCGCACTCACAAAGTAACCTTGCATCCAGTCACAACCTAATTGTTGCAATAAATCATAATGAGGCTGAGTTTCCACGCCCTCGGCAACTATGGTTAAGCCTAGCTTATTCGCCAATTGAATACTGCTTTCGGCGAGCAGTAAATCCACTTCTGAGGATTCAATGTCCTTAATAAACACACGCTCAAGTTTAATGATATTGAGTGGGAATTTTTTCAGGTAATGCAGCGAAGCATAACCTCGGCCGTAATCATCTAACGCCAATAACAAACCTTGCTGCTGCAAACGGGTAAATTGGGCGATAATTTCGTTACTGCTTTCAATAATGAACTTCTCTGTCACTTCCAGGATCAATTGCTCAGGACGAATCGAATACTGCTCCATTAAACCTTGTAAAAAGTGGAAAAAGCCCAGATCTTTTAACTGCAAATGCGCTATGTTTAGCGCTAAGCGACCAACATCAAGTCCCTGTTGCTGCCATTGATGGTATTGCTTTATTGCCTCTTGGCACATCCATTCATTAAGCGGATGCAACATGTCAGCGTCTTCGACTTGCTCAAGAAAATCAATTGCTCCCAGCAACCCTCGCTGCGGGTGTCGCCAGCGAATCAAGGCCTCGGTAGCGATTAACTGCTGCGACGACATGGCCAAAATAGGCTGATACGCTAACTCGAATTCCTGTTGCTTTAAACCACGGCGCAATTCATTCTCGAAATTCAGTTTTAACTGAGCATGCGACTCGAGTTCGGCGCTGTAGCGTAAAAAACGTGTGTGTTGCTGAGACTTGGCTTGAGTCATCGCCATATGCGCTTTATCGACTAAATCCGTTGCTGTTAGCGCATCGGTATAAGCTTGAGCAATACCAATATGGCAGCTTAAAAATAGATTTTTATTATCCACAACAAAGACTTGGGAAATTCTATCTAGCAACTGCAAACAAATATTGGTTTGCTGGCTAATGCTCTCGGGAGCATTCAACATAATCGCAAATTCGGCACCGCCAAATCGCGCGCAAACGTCGTTAGGTTGCACACTCGCCAGTAATCGCAAGGCAATATCTCTGAGTAGCTGATCGCCCACCGAATGACCATAACGATCGTTGGTAGCTTTAAAGCTATCAAATTCAATGAATAGCAAGACACAAGCTTGCTGCTCCGACATGGCTTTTTCAAGATGTAATTCAAATCGTTGACGGTTGGCTATGCCAGTTAAAGAGTCAAAGTTCGCTTGACGCCAAATCCGCTCTTCACTACGTTTTTTATGAGTTAAGTCGGAGAACAAGGACACATATTTTGTCACCCTATCACGTTCACCATCACGCACCGCAGCGATAGAAAGCCAGCCCGGAAAATCACTGCCATCTTTACGCTGTCCCCATATTTCACCACGCCATACACCATCACGGTTAAGCTCCCGCCACATTTTGCGCAATAACACGGGGTCATTTTTGGGCGAATTAAGCAATAATCCAGTGCGCCCCACCACTTCGTTTTTGTGATAACCTGTGATCTGACAAAAAGCTTGGTTTACCGAAACAATACGTTGCTTATCATCTTCTATCAAAATCGCTTCGGCGGCATTATCAAACACCTTACTGGCCAATGCCCGCGCTTGCTCGGCCAACACGCGCTCGGTAATGTCTCGGGCGTCAAGCACGACGCCACTGATTTCACCTTGTTGCTGAGTAAACGGGGTGTAAGTAATTTCTAGGCAGCGTCGCCCCTTGATATTAGAAACCCAAAATTGATGAGTACAGATCGAGCCTTTCAGGCTTAGCTGTAAACGAGGCAAGATATGATCTTGAAAAACTTGCTCATCAAACACTTGCGCTATCGGCATTTGCGACACAAATTCACCGATATTAAAAAAGCGCGAAAAACTTGGGTTGATTAACTCCATCTCTAGCCGCTGATTGACATAAGCAACTAAATCAGACGACGAGGCGACGATACGTTTATAAATGGTCAACTGTGCTAGCTCATCGCTCAATTTAGTTGAGCAAACCCCCTCAATCAGAATACTGTGCTCAGACTCAAGGAAGCGGCATTGGCAATGAATTAGCTTAGCCCCAGTAAGGCAGGCAATATCATAACGGGTGTCAAGCACCGCCTTAGAGCGCACTTGGTTCCAAAAGCTGACCCAAGCAATACTGGATGCCAAAGCAGGAATCACTTGTTCAATGTTGGCAACCCCGCCCAACTCCCGCTCTGCGGTTTGGTTTTGATAGACAATGTTGCCCTTTTGATCGAGCAATAACACCAAGCTTTGCGCATATTGGTGCTGCAATGGAGCGATCAGATCAAGAGGAAGGGGCGTTGAAACATCAGTCATGGGGTCGCATCCTAGCAACAAGCGAATAACAAAGGCTACACTCTACCAAAAAGTCAAAAAAATACCTTCATACATATGATAAACACCCAGAGAGATCACAAAACAACCACGCTATTTTATTTCTCTATTCCCTTACTGAAAGCGAATTAAAGCAACACGACAAAAAAATGAACAAAACAGCAATTTAATAATAAAAATTGGATCCCTATTTTTCTAGCTAGGCCACATAACCCTATGCTTTTGCTTTACCTCATACGCAACTTAATGATAACAAGTAACACGGTATTTCAACGTCTATCCTATACTTAGCTGTATAAATTTTAAGGATACCCAATGACACATACGCGATTTGATGCGCGCAAATTTCTATTTGGTCACCCGCCTTATATTTTTGCTTTAATCAGTGTGATTGTTTGCGCTTTATTGAGCTTTTTCACCATAGATGCCCTGCATCATGCTTGGAAAAATGAGCAAACCTCAACCCTAGAGCTAATCGCTGAGCAGCAAGCCGAATTATTATCCCAATCTATCAATCAAGGCCTAAGCACAGCAATATTGCTGGGTAAACACGTTGAATACAGCCAAGGAAAATTAACGAATTTTGAACAACATGCCCGCTACTTACAGCAGCAATCATCCGCCATCACGAGTTTACAGCTAGCACCTAATGGCATCATAAGTCATGTTTACCCACGCGCAGGCAATGAGGCCGTCCTTGGCCACAACATATTGCAAGATGACCAACGAAAACAAGAAGCGCAACAAGCCATCCTGCAACAGCAACTCACCCTAGCTGGACCATTTGAGTTAATTCAAGGAGGCCAAGGCATTATTGGTCGCTACCCGGTTTTCATTGAACAAGAAGGTGAGGCGATCTTTTGGGGCTTTTCCTCCGTTGTGCTAGCGATTAATCGACTACTTGATAGTAAAAACCTAACCAGCTTAGACAATCACCATATTCAGTTTCAACTGCACACCTATCGCTTAGTTGGCGAAGCGCAGCAGCAAATTTTAGGGGCAGCACAACTCGATGGAGATATCAGCGCTAGCTCAGGCTTGAGCATCAATAACAACAATTGGCAATTAACCCTGTCTCAAACCTTACCTGAGCAACAGGGCTTATTAATCAAAATGGGATTAATCGCCTTGATACTCAGTGGGGTTTTTACCAGTTTTATTTACAAAATAGCCAATGCCCCTTATCGCATGGCCGATGACCTAGCGAACCAAACTGAGCAGTTATCACGCCTCGCCTATTATGACAATTTAACCGGCTTAAAAAACCGCTCCTTATTGCAGCTTGAGCTGGATAAAGCCTTGACCAATTTGCATGCTCATAACCAACACAATCAAGATCATCAAATTGCGGCTTTGGTCTATCTTGGCGTCGACGATTTTAAACGTCTCAATGATGCGTTTGGCAACAAAGTGGGGGATGAGTTATTGCTCGAAACCACCTTGCGGCTAAGACAAGTCTGTCATGATGACCATATAATCACCCGCGCTGGCGGCGATGAATTTGCGATCATTTTGCCACCTCAGTCGAGTATCAAAGCCATTGAACAATGGCTACAACAGCTTTTGCAAACCTTAGGCCAGCCCATGGCCATCGACCATCATCAATTACAATTTAGTATTTCGGCGGGGGTCGCACTACTGCCACAAGATGGCGATTGCGCCGAAGTCTTGTTGCAACACGCCAACCTTGCTATGACCCAAGCAAAACAAAAGGGCAAACGCCGCTTTATGTTTTACAACACCAGCATGGAAGCCTTGGTGAAGTCCAATATCTCGGTCGAGCTAGAATTAAATCAAGCCCTGCAACGTGATGAATTAGTGTTATTTTATCAGCCTATTGTCGAGCTAAGTAGCGGCGATCCTGTTGGCTTTGAAGCCTTGATCCGCTGGCAACATCCCGACAAAGGCCTGATCTTTCCCGATGCGTTTATCCCTGTTGCAGAGCAAAGCCATTTGATTACCGAAATTGGCTATTGGGTATTAGAAGCAGCCTGTAAAGCGCTGCCTAAGTTTCCACCTCATGTGTATATTTCAATTAACGTTTCGGCGCGCCAATTCATGGATCCGCAGCTGTCTATGCGGATGAAACAAATCATCCATCAATATCACACCAACCCGAACCGAATCACCTTAGAGATCACCGAAACCCTTTTGATTGAAAACATCGAACAAGTGGTTAGCTCACTAAAATCATTGCGCGACTTTGGCCTTGGCATTTCGGTCGATGACTTTGGCACGGGTCATTCTTCTTTAAGCAAGTTAAAAGTCATGCCCATCAATACCCTCAAAGTCGATCGCGCCTTTATTATGGACTTACCCGATAACAAAGAAGACAAAGAGCTCACCGAAGCGATTTTACTAATGGCACAAAAGCTATCCTTGAAGGTGGTCGCAGAAGGGGTTGAAACCGTCCAACAGCAAGCTTTTTTATTGGAGCACAAATGCAACTTTGGCCAAGGCTACTACTTCAGTAAACCGGTACCATTACAGCAAGCATTAACCTATATCGAGCAACATTTGATAAAAAAATAATTTAGATTCCATGGCAATACATCACCAAGGACAAGCTTATCACCTAAACTAAAAGCATTAAGGATATTATAAGGTGCGCAATGGCTCGCTTAATCACTTACTCCGATGATGCCTCCAATGAGCTACTAGACAACACTGAACAGTCTAAGGATTTCTATCACCAGCTATTCTTACTTCATGAAATATCTATCTCCTTATCTCAGGCAGCAACCTTAGATGATCTCTACCGCCTGGCGGTGACAGCCTGTATTCAACAGCTAAACATAGATCGCATGGGAATCTTAATGATAGATCGAGAACGTGACTGGATGTATGGCACCTGGGGTACGGACGATCTGGGCAATATTCGCAGTGAGGCCGATTACGCGTCACCTATGCTAGAAGACGTTAAAGTCGTCATTAGAGAGATGTCAACACGCGGCAAGGTCTGCGTTTGGCATGATCAAGCACTTTATGAGTTTACCGAAAACCCAGGCGAAGTCGTCGCGGTAGGCAAAGGCTGGAACGCCGCCATTGCCATTTGGGACAAGGACGAAGTCATAGGTTGGATAGCCTGTGATAACCTGTTAAACCACGCCCCCTTTCAAACTTACCAAAGCCATATTTTACGTTTATTTGGCTCATTATTGGGCGAGTTTATCAAGCTCAAACAAACCGAAGAGTCGCTCTATTTACTCAATGAGGAGCTAGAGCAGCGCATTAATGAACGCACCAAAGAGCTTACCCAAGCACAACTAGCCCTAGAGCAAGCCAATGCAGATTTAGAGCGCCAAGTTGAGCAACGAACGGCATCGCTAAACGAAAAAACCCTGCGTTTAGAAGCCACCTTAACCGATCTGACCAATACCCAAAAGGAGCTGATGGAAGCCGAAAAGCACAAAGCCCTAAACCATCTGGTTATCGGCATGGCACACGAGCTTAATACGCCGCTTGGGATCATCAAAACCGCCGCCAGTTTACAACCTGAACTGCTGCAGGCCCTAGCTGATGATCTCGCCCAAGGTAAAATATCCAAAACGCGGTTAACCGATCTAATCAACACGGGGCTAGAAGGCTACGACATCATCAACACTAATATTACTAAAATGGCCGAGCTGGTAACTCAATTTAAACGCCTGTCGGTGGTGAGCACTAACACAGGGACAATAGAGCGGCTGCAACTCAATGTATGGCTGAAACAAGCAGCCAAGTTAGCCATCTCCCATTACCGCAAACCACAACACTTTAATCTGCAGGTTCAAGTCACGCCGGAGCAGGCAGCCATCAATACCGACGCTTGGATGCTGGCACAAGTCATTGAAGATCTTATTCTAAATTCACTAGAGCACGGCCTGCGCCAAGATCCTAACGACAAAATTTCCCTGTATTGCACCCTGATAAATAACCAAATCGAAATTCGCATCGAAGACAATGGCCGAGGCATTCCTGAAGAGTTAGTGCCGAATATTTATGATCCCTTCTTTACCAGCGCCCGCGGTGAAGGGCGTAAAGGATTAGGCCTAAATTTAGTTTACAACTTAGTGACCCAAGGCTTAAAAGGGGAAATAAGCCAATATCGCCCAGCCACGGGGGGATGTGGTTTCCGCTTGCTTATCCCCAATCTCGGCTAATACCTCACAAACCCGATTTGTTCACCGAATGGTTCGCAGCATTTTTTTCAAGTCTGCGAGCAGTAGATAATTCACCGGAACCAACAATAGTGTAATCATGGTGGCAAAAATGATACCAAAGCCCAGCGACACCGCCATTGGGATCAAAAACTGCGCTTGCGTGGATTGGTCAAAAATCAGCGGCATTAATCCTGCAAAGGTGGTAATTGAGGTTAAAATCACCGCCCTAAATCGAGCGACCCCAGCCCTGCGCACCGCGGTTTGCAGCGCTATCCCTTTGGCCCGCTGACGATTAATGTAATCCACCAGCACCAAAGAGTCGTTCACCACCACTCCAGTTAACGCCAGCATTCCCATCATCGACATGATGGTCAAAGGCATCGCCATCAGCCAATGACCAATAATGGCACCGATAGCGCCAAAGGGGATCACCGACATCACCACAAAGGGCTGACTGTAAGATTTAAACGGGATAGCCAATAAAGCATAGATAGCAAACATCACAAACACTAGCCCAAAGGCAAGGCTAGTAAAGGACTCACTTTGCTCTTTGGCCTCCCCTTCCAGGCTGTAACTTAAGCCCGTATGCTGCTCAGCTAACTCGGCCAAATACAAGGATAAATCACGCTTAATCGCTTCAATATCAGCGGTTTCTTTGTTCACATCCGCCATAATATTAATGACACGCTGGCGATCCTTGCGGGTGATCGTGGCCGGACTTTGCAGGGTCGTTACCGTGGCCACTTCATTAAACGGCACGGCGATGCCAGATTGCGTTCGAATCAACATATTTTGTAAGTGATACAAGGATTGACGTTCGGCTTGGGGGTAACGCACAAATACCTTAACGTCATCACGGCCACGCTGGATCCGCTGCACCTGATCGCCGTAAAAGCCTTGTCTTACCTGTTTAGCTAAATCATTGAGCGTTAAACCAAGCGCTTGCGCTTCGGGTTTGATATTTAGCTGTAACTCGGTCTTGCCTTTGGCCAAACTGTCTTCAATATCAAATACCCCAGGATACAAAGCCAGCTTTTGTTTAAGTTGGGCACTTGCAGCATTTAACGTCGCATAATCCCGTGCACTCAACTGCACATCCAGCGGTGAGCCGCCGCGGCCAATTTCAGCGCGAAACGAAACGCTTTCAGCCCCTGCAATCGGGCCGATTAAAGCCCGCCACTCTTTAACCAACTGATTGGTTGATACATCTACCGTGCGCGTTTCAGGTGGCTCAAGTTCAAACATAACCCGCCCTTTCGCCGCATCACCACTGCCATCGCCTCCGGTCGAGCCCGTGGTCGCAAACACATCTAAAATAACGCTTTGTCCGGTTGCAGGATCGCGATATTTGTCCTGCAGCTGCGTCACGGCATCGAGCATTTTTTCAACATAATAATCTGTCGTCGCAAAGGCAGTACCTGCGGGCATCACAAGCGTCGCGCGAGCCGTTTCCGAAGGCACCCGAGGGAAAAAGACAAACCGAGTCCAGCCGCTGGCCACCATGGTAAAGATCACGATAGCCACTGCCAGCGCCGAAGCAAAAGCCAGATAGCGCCGCCTTAGCACAGCGGCGAGTAACGGGCGATAAAAGCGTAATATAAAGCGCTCAAAACCGTCGGCAAAACGGCTTTGCCACTGACTAAAACGGCTTGGCTTAGTCGAGTGCAAGCGAATATGCTTTAAGTGAGCCGGTAAAATAAGCTTTGATTCCACTAATGAAAACAGCAACACCGGGATCACCACCATGGGGATTTGAGCAAAAATCTGTCCCCGTGCCCCTTCAATCAAGGCCAAGGGCGCAAATGCCGCTATGGTGGTCAAAATACCAAAGGTCACCGGTACCGACACCTCTTGAGTACCGACAATCGCCGCTTGCAGTGGGCTGGCTCCGCGCTGCTGATGAGCGTAAACATTTTCCCCGGTCACGATGGCGTCATCGACCAAGATCCCTAGCACCATGATAAAGGCAAACAGTGAAATAACGTTTAACGTGATCCCCAATAAAGGCATCACCAACAGCCCGCCCATAAAGCTAACAGGGATCCCCATGGTGACCCAAAACGCGATAGAGGGGCGCAAAAATAAAGCCAGTAAGATAATCACTAAGATACAGCCTTGCACCGCACTGTCGGTTAAGGTTTTCAACCGCGCCTTGACCACCTTAGAGCCATCGCGCCAATAATCAATGCTGACGCCGACCGGTAGGGTCGGCCTCACTTGCTCGATGTAAGCTTTGACCTTATCGGCCACCTCAATCGCACTTTGCTGCCCCACCCGATAAACTTCAATGATCACGGCGGGCTGACCATTAAATCGAGCTTGGATCGGCGTTTCATCAAAACCGTCACGGATAGTGGCGATATCCGATAACAATAACCGGCTGCCATCGGCTGCAGTGCGCACCACGATATTGCCAAAGTCGCGCCCTTGATAAGCTTGGCCTTTACTGCGCAGCAGGATCTCACCGCCCATGGTTTTAATGCTACCACCGGATAGATCCAGCGATCCTTGTTGCACCGCACTACTGACTTCGGCCATGGTCAGGTTGTACTCACGCAAGGTTTGCTCAGACACTTCAATGGAAATCTCATAGGGTCGCACCGACTCTAAACTGACATGAGAAATGCCTTCTAGCCCCTGAATATCATCGCGTACTCGCTCACCCAATAGCTTTAACTCGCGCTCACTGAGCTCACCCGACACGGTGACACTGATTACTTCGCGCTGATGAATGGTTTGGCTGATCACAGGGCGCTCAGCACTAGTGGGTAAGGTATTTAACGCATCAATGCGATTTTTTATCTCATCCTTAACGCGATAGGTGTCATAACCTGAGGCAATTTCCACCGATACCCTAGCTGCGCCTTCGGCTGAACTCGACGTGATTTCTTTAATCCCTTCAATGTCTAAAATGGCTTCTTCGATGGGAATGGCCAAGCTTTCTTCGGCTTCTGCTGGGGTCGCCCCCGGCAAGGCAACGTTCACGCTGACCAAGTCCAACTCAAACGACGGAAACACCTCTAAGGGAATGCGTTGAGTAAGTGCTTGCAAACCTAATAAGATGATCAACACCATCATCAAGTTGGCAGCAACATGGTTGTGGGTAAACCAGCGGATCAAACCATGCATTAGTTTTGCTCCTGCGCTGCGTTAGCAAGCTTAGCGCGGGTACCAGACACGATATTCCCCAAAGGCGTCGTCACCAGTTTCTCACCCGCGCTGAGGCCACCATCGACGATAAAGGCGTCATTACTGCCCCACACCACGTCCACGGTTTTACGCACCAGCACACCCGCTTCAAACACGATCACTTGATTGCCCTGATAGACGGCATCGCGTGGCACAACCAGTACATCGGTTAATACTTGTCCGGCAATCTTGGCATCAACAAATTGACCAATCTTTAACGGCGGTTTGTCTTGGTTTTGCTGACCATAAGGATCGTCAATGCGCGCGATGGCGTAAAGTTGGCGGCTATTACTATCAAGCGCCCCTTCGGTACGCTCTATCTCACCCTGCCAGCTAAATGTTTGCCGGCCTAGTTGAGCGCTAATGGTCACAGCTGGACGATTAGGCAAGGTGGTTTGTTGGCGATATCGCTCAGGTAAATCAATCAGGGCCTGCTGCTGCTGATTGAGCGGCAAGCGCACTTCCACATAATCCACCGCATATATATTGGCTAAATTGGCTCCGGCCCCAACGAACTGCCCAAGATCCACCTGTTTAGTTAATAATCGTCCCGCATAAGGAGCCCGAATTTGGGTGCGCTCTAGATCCAGCTTAGCCTGCTCTAGTTTTGCCCGCGCCGAGGTCACATTGGCTTGCGCCGCGGCTAACTGCGGTTTTCGCAGCACTAATTCGGTGGCTTTACCTTTACCCAGACGCAGCCAATCTCGCTTCGCCTGTTCAACTCTGGCCTGCTCTTCAACTAAGGCTAACTGAGCCTGCGTTAATGCCGCCTGCGCAATTTGTTTCGCCGCCACATAATCTCGGTTATCAATTTCAACTAACACTTCACCTTGCTCAAAAAAGCCGCCCACCACAAAGTTAGGACTCACCTTGGTTATCGACCCTGAAATTTGGCTCACTAAGGCACCTTGGCTACGCGGTTGAATAGTGCCAAAGCTTTGAATTGAAACTGGGTATTGCTGCAAGGTTAAGTCCATTACCGCTACGCTGACCACGGGCGCCTTAGCCGCGGGGCGGGTCAATGCTTGCGGTCGATTAACCGCTAAATACCAAGCAATCGCCCCTGCGACCACGAGCACCAGCACAGGTAAAATAAAACGGATCACTTTGGCCCATAAAGGTCGTTCGGCTGCGGTCACTGTGTTACCTCTTGATCTGTGAATTCGGTGACGGGAAGCGTGTTCGGATCGCCCCCCAAAGCGAGCAATAAATCAATGCGATTTTGCAGTCGCTGATTACGGATACTAATTTGGTTGGTTTGGCTATCAAAAGAGCGGCGCTGCGCTTCCAGTACGGTCACGTATTCAACCAAGCCACTTTGGTATTGCTCAAAGGCAAGCTCTTCAGCCAGCAATGAGTTTGCTGCGGCAATCGAGACCTTATCAAGCTGTTCAACTAATGCCGACTCTTTCGAGAGCGCCGATTCCACCTCGGTAAACGCGTTCAGTATCACTTGCTGAAGGTTAGCCGCTTGCGCTAAGGCTTGGGCTTGTTGTTGCTGTAATCTGGCTTCAAGCAAGCCGGCGTTAAATAATGGGCTGGTTAAGTTAGCAAACACATTCCACACTAGGCTGTCGGCTTTAAGTAAATCAGATAACTCAGCTGAGCTAGTACCAACTCCAGAGGTTAATCTTAGGCTAGGAAACTTTTCTTTATATGCTACCGAGATCCGCGCATTGGCCGCACTTAAAGCGTCCTGCGCGGCTTGAATATCGGGTCGGCGCTGTAATACCTGAGATGGGATGCCGGCTGGGATCATATCTAAATTCAGACTCAATTCACCTTGGCCACGCAATGCCCCACTGGGATATTGGCCTAGGCTGATTTGCAAAGCGCGGCTGGCCTGAAGGATTTCATCTTGCTTAGCGGCTTCTGCACTTTGTGCGCCCGCAACATCGGCACGCGCTAAAAATACATCGAGCGCTTTACTGATCCCCGCTTGATAGCTTTCCTCAATAATGATGAGATTGTTTTGTAAGTTAAGGCGGCGTTGATGGATCAGCTCAAATTGGCGCTGCGCAGCAATTAAGTTAAACCATTGCTTAGCGATTTGCGCCGTCAAAGATAATTGTTGTTGTCGCAACAAGTTAAGTTGCTGACTCGCATCTAACAAGGCTGCCCGACTGCTATCATCTAACTTACCCCAGATATCAAGCTCCCAATTTAAATCGATACCTAGCTGAAGGTTATCAGCAATGGTTAAGCCATTATCTTGCCTGCGACCGGATAGATAAGCATTAAGCTGTGGCCAAGCTTGGGCTTGTTGTTGCTTTAATACGGCTAAACTTGCGTCAAGGCGAGCCTGACTCTCTAACAACTGCGGATTCGATTTTAAGCCTTGTTGCACTAAATTAAGCAGCTCAGGAAAGGCCGCCAATTGCGGCATAAAATCCGCCCCCTGCACCATTGAATTCACTTCGACATCGCTTGCCTGCCAAGTGGCGGCCACTTCAGTATCAATAGGTAGCTGCTGCACAGGCGTTAAACTACAGCCAATTAAGACAATAGGGGCTAATAACAAGCTAAGTGGGGATCTGATCAACGTCATCCTGACTAAATTTAATCTAAGCAATAGTTTAATAATACTGACTATAGCTTGAATTAGTTTACTGATTTACACATCTTTACCCGATTTTTATGTCCGCATCAGTAAAATAATCGACATGACAGCTCAACTCGCTAAGTTTGCGCATTTAAGTAATCGAGCGCTTGCTGCAGCGGAATGGGTTTACTGAAATAGTAACCTTGGCCAAACTCGCACTGTTGAGCCGCTAAAAAGTCACGCTGTTGCAGTGTTTCTATCCCCTCTGCAACCACTTTTAAATCCAGCTTTTGAGCAATTTGCAGTATGGCTTCGGTGAGTTGACGATCTTCGTGGTTAGCTGGGAGATCCATGATAAATGAGCGGTCTATCTTTAATGTATCAACGGGCATTATTTTAAGTTTGTTCAAAGAAGAATGGCCTGTACCAAAGTCATCCACTGAAATTGGGGTACCAAAAGCTCTTAGCTCATGTAATGAAGCTATCACTTGATCTAAATTTTCAATTAATAAGGTTTCGGTTATCTCTAATGTTAAGCGTCTAGGATCTATCTGATAACGCTCAACAATGGCTTTGATTTTATCGACTAAATTAACATCAACAAATTGGAGAGCAGATAAATTAATGGAGAGATACAAGGGTTCGGGTAACTGGCTCAAGGTTTGACAGGCCGATTCAATAACCCAATAGCCGACATCAACAATAAGCTTACTCTGCTCTGCAACAGGTATAAAAGCATCAGGAAAAATCAGCCCTTTACTTGGGTGCTGCCAGCGGATCAAGGCTTCAAAACCAACCGCTCTGTCCTTGGCTAAATCCACGATTGGCTGATAGAAAAGCACCAATTCATTATTGCGAATGGCACTTGTGAGTTCCATCTCAATGGTCAAGATAGATTTTGCTTGTTCTTCCATATCACTTTGAAAGAAAGCAAAGCGATTCTTCCCGAGCCGTTTTGCTTGCGCCATTGCCAAGTTAGCGCGTTGTAACAATTGATTTTCGTTTTCACCATCTTGCGGAATCAACGCAACCCCTGCGGAGGTACTAAATTGTATTTCTTGTTTATTAACCGTCATCGAATGATTCAATGATTTGAGAATATGCTGCAACTGCTTATCAATAAATGCTTGGCTATATTGATGAAGTAAAACAATCACAAACTCATCGCCACCCACACGCCCTAATTTGTTTTGTTTTGAGCAAACTTGTTGTAATAGTTCGGCAGTTTGAACCAGCACTTGATCGCCAACACTGTTACCAAAAGCATCGTTGATACGCCTAAAATCATCTATACCTATATAGATAATCGCCGCTAACGTCGATTGGCTTCGGGTTTGAGCTAACACCTTGCGTAATTCCACTTTTAGCGCTTCACGGTTCATCAACCCCGTAAGGCGATCTATATTCGCTTTATTGGATAGCTTCGCGGTGTATCGCTCTATCTGCTGAGCCACTTTGTAAGGAGAGGAGATTAACTTGTAAACGAGCCCTGCCGACAACCCACTAATTAATAACGCAATCACCCATTGAATAATTAACAACATACTTTGGTTGGGTAAATCTTGGTAAAACTCTAAGCGCCAAGGCCGATCAACGAGTAATATTTCGACCTCAGTATGGATATCACCGACAAAATTTTCATCGCCGAAAACAAACTGTTGGGAAGGAGGCAGATCAATGCCAGTGGTCACTCGATAAGTGATGTGATGAAAGTTTAACTGCTCCAGATATTGATCATTGATTAGATTTCGGATCGATATCAACACCGAAACAAATCCCCAAAATGATGAACGACCATTTTGCTCAACATAAATAGGCTGGCGAGCAACAATACCATAACCACCTTGCACTAATTCTACGGGGCCAGCTAAGGTCAACTGCCCAGTATTAATCGCCCTTGATACGGATTTTTCAACATCATCATTTTCTAGCAGGTTTAGGCCAATAGCACGCCGGTTGCGATCTGTATCTGGGTAAACTTGCTCAATAATGCCATTAGGCGCAAATTGGATGCTTTCAATGGTATTAACGCGATCAAAAAAACGTTTGGCATTAGCTGTTGTAATATTGTCCAGCCCGTCTGGCGACTCTTCCAAATACTTACCAAGAAGAAATGCCACGCTAAGACTATGATTAAGGTCACTCTCAAGTCTATCGGCTTGCTGCAACGCGATAAAATCTAAGGTAATTTGCTGATCTTTTTCCCAATGCTTAAATAGCAAATCGATCAGTAGGGAGAAAACCAATATGAGGACAACAAAACACGACAAACTCAAAATCTGGGGCAGATAAGAGGTATACCAACTATGTATTACCTCATACTTTTTCAACATCAAATCGTATCCCCTTGGGTAGCAGGCAGCCCAATCGCAGTGAAGGTTTTAGCCACTCGTACTAGTACACATGAATGCTAAGCAGAGATAAAA